>NZ_JBHWVI010000004.1:0-127522 GCF_042737005.1 Streptomyces sp. NPDC060027 | reverse complement strand
GTGGGAGCACCGGGTGCTCCCACACCCCTCAGGGCCGGGCGGGGGTGAGTCCGCGTCAGTCCTCGCTGGGCGCGGCCGGCAGCTTCGCCTGGATCAGGTCCATCACCGTGGAGTCGGTGAGGGTCGTGACGTCGCCGAGCTCGCGGTTCTCGGCCACGTCGCGCAGCAGGCGGCGCATGATCTTCCCCGACCGGGTCTTCGGCAGCTCGGCCACCGGCAGGACCCGCTTCGGCTTGGCGATGGGACCGAGCGTGGTGCCCACGTGGTTGCGCAGGTCCGCCACCAGTCCGGGGTCCTCGGCGGAAGCCGTTCCGCGCAGGATGACGAAGGCCACGATCGCCTGTCCGGTCGTCTCGTCCGCCGCACCCACGACCGCCGCTTCGGCGACCGACGGGTGGGAGACGAGGGCCGACTCGACCTCGGTCGTCGAGATGTTGTGCCCGGACACGAGCATCACGTCGTCGACGCGTCCGAGCAGCCAGATGTCGCCGTCGTCGTCCTTCTTGGCACCGTCCCCGGCGAAGTACTTCCCCTCGAAGCGCGACCAGTACGTGTCGAGGAACCGCTGGTCGTCGCCCCAGATCGTGCGCAGCATCGACGGCCACGGCTCGGTCAGCACGAGGTAACCGCCACCGCCGTCGGGCACCTCGTTCGCCTCGTCGTCGACCACCGTCGCCGCGATGCCGGGCAGGGCCCGCTGCGCCGACCCCGGCTTCGTCTCGGTGACTCCGGGCAGCGGCGAGATCATCATCGCGCCGGTCTCGGTCTGCCACCAGGTGTCGACGATCGGCGTACGGTCCCCGCCGATGTGCTTGCGGTACCAGATCCACGCCTCGGGGTTGATCGGTTCGCCGACCGACCCGAGCACCCGCAGGGACGACAGATCGAACTTCGCGGGGATGTCGTCGCCCCACTTCATGAACGTACGGATGGCCGTGGGCGCCGTGTAGAGGATCGTCACCCCGTACTTCTGGACGATCTCCCAGAACCGGCCTTGGTGCGGCGTGTCCGGCGTGCCCTCGTACATCACCTGCGTCGCGCCGTTCGAGAGCGGTCCGTACGTGATGTACGAGTGCCCGGTGACCCAGCCGATGTCGGCCGTGCACCAGTACACGTCGGTCTCCGGCTTGAGGTCGAAGACGGCGTGGTGGGTGTACGAGGCCTGCGTGAGGTAGCCGCCCGAGGTGTGCAGGATGCCCTTCGGCTTCCCGGTGGTCCCGGAGGTGTAGAGGATGAACAGCGGGTGCTCGGCGTCGAACGCCTCCGGCGTGTGCTCGGCCGACTGCCGTCCGACGATGTCGTGCCACCACACGTCGCGGCCCTCGGTCCAGGCGACGTCCTCGCCGGTACGACGCACGACCAGCACCTTGTCGACCCCGTCGACCCGGCTCACCGCGTCGTCGACGGCCGGCTTCAGCGCGGACGGCTTGCCGCGCCGGTAGCCCCCGTCGGAGGTGATGACCAGCTTGGCGTCGGCGTCCTGGATGCGGGTGGCGATCGCGTCCGCGGAGAATCCGCCGAAGACCACCGAATGCGCGGCGCCGATACGGGCGCAGGCCAGCATCGCGACGACGGCCTCGGGAATCATCGGCAGGTAGATGGCCACCCGGTCGCCCTTGCCGACGCCCAGCTCGGTGAGGGCGTTCGCGGCCCTCGACACCTCGTCCTTGAGCTCGGCGTAGGTGATGGCCCGGCTGTCGCCCGGCTCGCCCTCGAAGTGGATGGCGACGCGGTCGCCGTTCCCGGCCTCGACATGCCGGTCCACGCAGTTGTACGCGACGTTCAGCTTTCCGTCGGCGAACCACTTCGCGAACGGCGGATTCGACCAGTCCAGCGTCTCGGTCGGCTCGATGGCCCAGGTCAGGCGGCGGGCCTGCTCGGCCCAGAAGCCGAGCCTGTCAGCCTTGGCCTGCTCATACGCCTCCGCGGTGACATTGGCGTTCGCCGCCAGGTCGGCGGGCGGCGCGAACCTGCGCTCTTCCTTCAGCAGGTTGGCCAGGCTTTCGTTGCTCACGACATCTCCCTTTCCCAGGGTGTCCGTTGTGTCCCAGGCCACAGCTCATCAGACCGGGGGGCTCGGTGACAAGGCCCGATCCAGAATTGGTTTAGACCTATCCTGTGTCGCCGGCCCGGGCCTTCGGTCCGCGCGGCACGTCCTCGCCCCGCGGCACGGCCCGGCGCCTCTCACGAGAACACACGAAGTCCGCACCCTGGGGCACGTACGCTCCGGCCACCGGGTTCACTTCGACCAGCCCACCGGCGACCACGCGCATCGACCACGCGCATCGACCACGCCCACTGGGTCGGCTGACGCGAGGAACGGAGAGGGGCCGCCGCTCTCACCGCGGAGGCGGGAACCACCACACGCCGAACACTTCTCCCTGCCCCGCACCGGATACTTCTTCCCCTGCCGGCCGAGATTTCCCCGCCCCCGCCCCCGCCCCCTCCCCGCCCCTCCCGCATCCCGTTTCGCGACCGGGCGCGTCGATGATCCCCTTGCCGTAGCCGCCGTAGCCGCCGTAGCCGCCGTAGCCGCCGTAGCCGCCGTAGCCGCCGTAGCCGCCGTAGCCGCCGTAGCCGCCGTAGCCGGTGGGGGCCGGAGCATCGAGAGCGGGGTTGTACGTGGTGCGCGGCCCTGCCGACCCGGGCCGCGCACCACCGCCCGATCACGCCGGATGCCGCAGATCCTCCGCCGCGCCCACATGATCGAACAGCTCGGCCCCGTCGGCGTCGGTCAGCAGATACGCCTGGGCCTCACCCACGTGGAAGTACATTCCGTGCAGCTCGAGCATGCCCTCCCGCAGGGCCCGCGCCACGGACTCGTGCGCCCGCAGGTGCTCCAACTGCTGCACCACATTGGTCAGACAGAGCTGCTCCACCGTGTCGGCGGGCGCCCGTCCGGCGAGCCGCGCCCACGGCCTGTCCTTGGCGGCCATCCGGTCCAGGCTCGGCTGCCCGTGCCGCAGCCACCGCTTGAGCGGCGTGAGCGCCCCTCCGGGCTCCGAGGCCAGCAGGGCCTGCATGGCTCCGCACCCGGAGTGCCCGCACACCGTGATGGACCGCACCTTCAGCACGTCCACCGCGTACTCGATGGCCGCGGCCACCGAGTCGTCCCCGCTCTCCTCTCCGGGCATCGGCACGAGGTTGCCCACATTCCGTACGACGAACAGGTCTCCCGGACCACTGGAGGTGATCATCGAGGTGACGAGCCGGGAGTCCGCACAGGTCAGGAACAGCTGGGACGGACGTTGCCCCTCCCGTGCGAGCCGGGCCAGCTCATCGCGCACCAGGGGTGCGGTGTTGCGCTGGAACGCGCTGATACCGCGCGCCAGTTGGTGCCCGCTCGGTCTGGCCTCGCCGGTCCCCTCGTCCTGCCCGGCCGAAGGGTCGTTCGAGGAAGCGGACTCCGGGACGGCGGAGGCCTCGCACTGATGGTTCCGCCAGGGCGTCCAGGGCCGGCAGCGGCAGTGCGTGGAATTCGCCGGCTCGGCGATCCGCTGTCCGGTCCGGCCGGTGAGCTCGACCGTGCCGCCCTGGGCGGTGTGCGTGCTCTGCCAGTCGTGCAGCGACTCGTACGCGGCGTGGTCCATGAACGAGCCGTCCAACTCCACGACGGTGTCCGCCCCTCGGGGCACCAGATGCAGGGCGCGGCTGAGTCGAGGCACCGCGAGGAACGTCAACTGCCCTCGTACATGTACGTGATGGACTCCTTCCTTCTCGTCGTGGGTGATCCGGGTGCGTCCGAGACGGTGCAGGGCGACGCCGACGGCCACGGAGACCCCCAGCGCCACGCCCTCGAGAACTCCGAGGAACACGACGCCGAACGTGGTGACGGCGTACACCAGCACTTCGCGGTGGCGGGTGACCGTGCGGATGTGGTGCAGGGACACCATCTGGATGCCGACGGCCATCACCAGGGCGGCGAGCGATGCGAGGGGGATCAGCTCCAGGATCGGGACCATCAGCAGCGCGGCAACTACTACGAAAACGCCATGCAGCATCGTGGAGTTCCGGCTGATGGCACCTGCTTGCACATTCGCGGAACTGCGCACCGCGACGCCGGCGACCGGCAGTCCGCCGAGCGCGCCGGACACGACATTGGCGGCGCCCTGCCCGAGCAGTTCCCGGTCGAGTCGGGAACGGCCCACGTGTGCCTGGAGTTCCGGGCGGCTGCTTACCAGCTTGTCCACCGCGACGGCGCCGAGCAGCGACTGCACGCTGCACACCAGCGTCACGGTGAGGACGGCGGCGACGATGCCGAGCACCGGGCCTTCGGGCAGCCCGGCCAGCGCGTGGCTGCTCCAGGACGGCAGGTCGACTCGGGGCAGCGTCAGCCCGGCGAGGGAGGCGGTCGCGGTGGCTCCGGCGACGGCGACCAGTGCGGCGGGGACCTTGCGCAGCATGTGTCCGGTGCGCCCGGGGATACGCGGCCATGCGAACAGCAGCGCCAGTGTCAGCGCGCTCATCGACACCGCCGCGGGGTGCATGCCTGCCACCTGGTCCGGCAGCGCGACGAGGTTGTCCAGGACGGAGCTCTGCGGGATGCCGCCCAGCACGATGTGCAGCTGGGCGACGGCGATGGTCACGCCGATTCCGGCGAGCATGCCGTGCACGATCGCGGGGCTGACGGCCAGGGCCGTGCGGGCCACGCGCAGGCAGCCGAGGCCCAGTTGGGTGATTCCGGCGAGCACGGTGATGGCGCAGGTCGCGCGCCAGCCGTAGTGGTGGATGAGCTCGGCCGTGACGACCGTGAGCCCGGCGGCGGGTCCGCTCACCTGGAGCGGTGAGCCGCCGAGGCGTCCCACGACGAGTCCGCCGACGGCTGCGGCGACGAGGCCGGCCTGGAGCGGCGCGCCGGTGGCGAGGGCGATGCCGAGGGACAGCGGCAGGGCGATCAGGAAGACGGCGATCGAGGCCGACAGATCCGCGCCCGCGATACGGAAGCGGCGGGGCGGGGTCGGCGGGGGGCTGTGGGGTGGGTGGACGTGCGCGGGCCGAGTCGAATCGGCGGCGCGGGTGGGGACGCAGGCAGACATGGTTCCCGTCTCCTCCGGGGCAGCGCGGTCGCGGAACAGGTGGTCCCCCGTCCATATCGGCGGGGGGCGGGTCGCGGCCGTGGGTCACGGCGTGCAGCGGCGGGATTTTCAACGCTCGGTAAACGGATCGTAATGCAGAGTAAAGGGCTCATGCCGAATATAGGAGCAAATGGGGCATCGAATCACTCCTTGGGGTGAGGTGGGCTTTTGATCGGCTTGTCGTATTTATTACTTCTCGGTCCCGTGAAACCTTGACGGCGCTGTCGGTACATAGCTGTACATAACCGCGATAGCGCCCTGATCGGCGTTGACCCGACCGAGAAAGAGGAGGGCGGAAGATGGCCGCCACCCAGAGGATCGCCGCGGGTGTAGCACTCGCCGCGGCCTGCGCCACGGCGCTCGCCGGTTGCGCGGGCGGTACCACCGCTGCCCAGGAAGGCGCGGCGCACGGTGCGAAGAAGGCCGCGGGGGCCCCCGCGGCACCCAAGGCCGCGGTCCGTCTGATCGGTGACGGTTCCACCTCGTACACCGGGGCGCAGCCGCATCTGCCCCGGCCCGAACGGCTCAAGCCCGGTCAGAAGCCCCCGCAGTTCGTGGTCTTCTCCTGGGACGGCGCCGGCGAGGACAGCCAGAAGCTCTTCTCCCACTTCCGGAAGCTCTCCAAGGCCAACAAGGCGACGATGACGTACTTCCTGAGCGGCGTGTACATGCTGCCGGAGGACAAGCGCGACCTGTACCGGCCGCCGCAGCACTCGCCCGGCAGCTCGGAGATCGGCTTCAACGATGAGCAGGGCATCCAGGACACAGTGAAGCAACTGCGCGGCGCGTGGCTCGAGGGCAACGAGATCGGTACGCACTTCAACGGCCACTTCTGCGGTACGGAGGGCGGGGTCGGCCAGTGGTCGGTCGCGGACTGGAAGAGCGAGATCGCCCAGGCGAAGTCGTTCGTGAAGTCCTGGAAGACCAACGCGGGCCTGACGGGGGCGGCATCACTGCCCTTCGACTACGACAAGGAACTCATCGGTGCCCGCACCCCCTGTCTGGAGGGCCGGCAGAACTTCATGAAGGCGGCCCACGAACTGGGCTTCCGCTACGACACCAGCGGCGTCAACGACCAGCTCTGGCCGAAGAAGGAGAGGGGTATGTGGGACCTGTCGATGCAGCTCGTGCCCTTCCCCGGGCACTCCTATGAGCAGCTCACCATGGACTACAACTTCATGGTCAACCAGTCGGGCACCCTCACCCAGGGCGACCCCGGCAAGCAGCGGTTCTGGGGGGACCAGATGCGTGACGGCCTGCTCAGGGGCTTCGACCGCGCCTACGACGGCAACCGCGCTCCCCTGATCATCGGGAACCACTTCGAGTCCTGGAACGGCGGCAACTACATGCGTGCCGTCGACGAGGTCGTCGAACGCGTCTGCACCAAGGCCGACGTGCGCTGTGTCTCCTTCAGACAGCTCGCCGACTGGCTCGACGTCCAGGACCCGGGCACCCTCGCCAAGCTCCGCGGCCTCCAGGTCGGTGAGGCGCCGAAGCAGGGCTGGGCGTCCTTCCTCTCGGGCCGCCCGGCCCCCGCCCCGAAGGGCGTCCCCGGGGCGCCGACGGCCAAGCCGTAGCGGTGCCCCGGGCCGGCCTGTCGCTCAGGCCGTAGTGATGCTTCGGGCCGGCCGGCCGCTCACGCCGCTGCCATCGGACTCTCGCCGAGTACGAAACCGGGGTCGATCTGTTCCGCGAGGTCCGCCCCGGTCTTGGCGTTGCCCCAACTGGTGGCGTTCTTCAGGTGGAACTGCACCATCTGGCTCGTGTACCGCTCCCAGTCGCGCCGTTCGTACGTGGCGTCGGCGGCGGTCCGCAAGGCGTGCAGCGAACGCCGGTTGGCCTCCTCCAGGAGCTCGAACCGGGGCGGCCGGCCCTTCTCCATGGCGCGCACCCAGTCCGAGTGCCCGACCGTGACCAGGAGGTCGTCACCGACCTCCGCTCGCAAGAAGTCGATGTCGTCCTGGCCCTGCACCTTGTTGCCGACGACCTTCAGGGCGACGCCGAAGTCGCGGGCGTACTCCTTGTACTGGCGATAGACGGAGACTCCCTTCCGTGTCGGCTCGGCGACGAGGAACGTGATGTCGAAGCGGGTGAACAAGCCGGACGCGAAGGAATCGGAACCCGCCGTCATGTCGACGACGACGTACTCGCTCAGGCCGTCGACGAGATGGTTCAGGCAGAGCTCCACCGCACCGGTCTTGGAGTGGTAGCAAGCCACTCCAAGATCGGCCTCGGTGAACGGGCCGGTGACCATCAAACGGACGGCGCCGCCGTCGAGTTCCACCGGCCGGGCGCAGGCGTCGTACACCGGATTGGCCTCATCGACGCGCAGCAGTCGTGAGCCCGTACCGGGCGGGGTCGTCTTGATCATCGTCTCGGCGGACGTGATGCGTGGATTGGAACCGCGGAGGTAGTCCTTGATGAGCGGCAGCCGCTCGCCCATGGCGGGCAGCGCGGCGGCCTCCGTCTCCTCGAGCCCGAGCGCGGCCCCCAGGTGCTGGTTGATGTCGGCGTCCATGGCGACGACCGGCGCCCTTGAGGCGGCGAGGTGGCGGATGAAGAGCGACGACAGTGTGGTCTTGCCGCTGCCGCCCTTCCCAACGAAAGCAATTTTCATGTTCACCAAGGGTAGTGCGACCGTAGCTCCGGGTGCTCGCGGCGCGTGAAGAAGACCACTCCTTCGTGGGGTGCGGTCTCTGGGTGCGTAATGTCGTACTCATGAGTACGACAGGTGCGACCGCCGACCCGCTCGCGGTCCTGGGTTCGCTTCCCGGGGTGGCCGAATCCGTGGAATCCGTCCGCAAGGCCGTGGACCGGGTCTACGGGCACCGGATCATGCGGCGTCGCGGCAACGAGATCACGTCCGAGGCGGCGCTGCGCGGGGCCCGGGGTTCCGCAGCGCTGTCCGGTGCGGACTGGGCCCTCGAAGAGGTGCGCCGGCGTACCGACTTCAGCGCGGACGACGAGGGCCGCACGGTCGGCGCCGCCCTGCGGCTGACCTCGGAGGCGGGCCAGCTCCTGTCCATCTGGCGGCAGTCCCCCCTGCGTGTGCTGGCCAGGCTTCACCTGGTGGCGGCGGCCGATCAGAGCGACGAGGTCGGCCGGCCGCGGCAGAACGGGGAGCAGGTGGACGAGCCTCTGGTGGAGCTGCCGCTGCCCGACGCGAACGAGGTCGCCGGTCGTCTGGAAGGCCTTTCGCAGCTCATCATCGCGGGCGGCTCGGCCCCCGCCCTGGTCACGGCGGCCGTCGTCCACGGCGAACTGATCGCCCTGCGCCCCTTCACCTCCCACAACGGCCTGGTCGCGCGCGCGGCGGAACGCATCGTCCTGATCGGCAGCGGCCTGGACCCGAAGTCCATCTGCCCGGCGGAGGTCGGTCACGCGGAACTCGGCCGTGCGGCCTACCTCGCGGCACTGGACGGCTACGTCTCCGGAACCCCGGACGGCATGGCCGCCTGGATCGCCCACTGCGGCAGGGCTGTCGAGCTGGGTGTCAGGGAGTCCGCCGCGGTCTGCGAGGCGCTCCAGCGCGGCGCCGCGTAGCGGGCGCCCGACTCCCCGGAAAAGGGTTGCGGCGGTACGAGTTCTCGTACCGCCGCTGGCACGTTCACCGGGTTACCAGGCGTCCTCGATATTTGCCCATCAGGTCGGGAACTTCTGCCCGTTACCTGGTGCGGCTGGCCCGTAATCGACGGGTCGACGTCGCGTGGGTGCTCGATGTTCATGCTCGGTCCGTGGGGCCGGGTTGCGTTTGAAGGTGATCCTCTCGGATGTCCTTGGTCTCGCGGGCCGTTAAACCCTTTGTACTCCAGGTCCGGAGGAAGCGGAACCCCTGGCCGCACTTCTTTACTTTTAGGTTCAAAAGGGTGAGTAATGGACCTTAATATGCCGCACGCATACGCGTGACGGCTCACGCGACCGAAGCGCGACGTCGACTGGCGTACCAGACGAGCCCTGCCGTGGCCGCCGCCGCTCCTATCGCGGCCGCCGCGACCAGTGCGGGCCGGGGAGGTACGGACAGGGCGGGCAGCCGCTGCTTCAGCCGGACCGGACGGTGGAAGTTCAGGATGGGCCACGCGCGGGCGACCGCCTCGCGGCGCAGTGTGCGGTCCGGATTCACCGCGTGCGGATGCCCGACGGACTCCAGCATCGGCAGATCGGTCGCCGAGTCGCTGTAGGCGTAGCAGCGGGGGAGGTCGTAGCCCTCGGACGAGGCCAGCTCCTTGATCGCCTCGGCCTTCGTCGGCCCATAGGCGTAGTACTCCACCTCGCCGGTGAAGCAGCCGTCCTCGCCGACGACCAGGCGGGTCGCCACCACGCGGTCCGCGCCGAGCAGTTCGCCGATCGGCTCGACCACCTCGGCACCCGACGTGGACACGATCACGACGTCGCGGCCGGCCTTGTGGTGCTGCTCGATGAGCGACGCGGCCTCGTCGTAGATGATCGGGTCGATGAGGTCGTGCAGGGTCTCGGCGACGATCTCCTTGACCTGCTGGACGTTCCAGCCGCGGCACATCGCGGACAGGTACTTGCGCATCCGCTCCATCTGGTCGTGGTCGGCGCCACCCGCCAGGAACACGAACTGGATGTATGCAGTGCGCAAGGCCGCCCTGCGGTTGATCAGCCCGCCTTGGTAGAACGACTTGCTGAAGGTGAGCGTGCTCGACTTCGCAATGACCGTCTTGTCCAGGTCAAAGAAGGCTGCTGTACGAGGCAAGGAGTGGTTTTCCACGAGGTTGAGCATAGGGCCCACCATTCGGCGTAAGGTGAGGCGCGTGGGTTTGCCTGAGAGGGCTCTCGGGTACACCATGGAAGTCACGGATCGTTCGCGACCGTGCTAACCCGGTCCGACTCCTCCCCCCCCGAGTCGGCCGTGGGGACGACCCCCGCTCTCCCCCCCGGCGGGGGTCGTCGCATGTCCGGATGGGTTTTCCCCTCTTCTGCGCGGCCCCGGAGCCGTCTCGGCACCGTTGATTCCCGCCCTCTTCGCGCACCCGCGATTCGTCACTGTGTGTAGCCGCTGGGATGCTCTGTGGAAGTCGTTGAGCGCTCACCGATATGGGTGAAGGCGATATTCACAGCCGCTGAGTTGTCCACAGTTTTCGACCAAGATCCACACGATTTCCGGGATCGCTGCACGGTGATTCCCACGCGCCCCGTTCGCGGCCAGTTCATGGCCGGTTCCGTTTGTCGGAGGCGTTTGGCCGGTTCGTATCGGCCGTTCGTATGGAGGCCGCTTGCCGGATCTCCACACGAACGGGAATCGCGGGGGTCCTGAAGGCCCCCGCGCAGGAAGCAGTGAAGGGGGCTGGAGATCGTGGCAGGAGCCATCACCCATGACCGGCCGCCCACCGCCGAGGGGCGGCAGGGCGGACCATTGATCGTCACCGAGGACGCCGACCTCCTGGACGACCTGCTGCGGCTGTGCGCGGCGGCGGGAGCACGCCCCGAGGTCCACCACGGGATTCCGGAACGCAGGGGCAGCTGGGAGGCGGCACCCCTCGTCCTCGTCGGAGACGACGCCGCACCGCGTGTGCGGGGGGCCGCGCGGAGAAGGGGAGTGGTGCTGGTCGGCCGGGATCAGGACGATTCCGGAGTCTGGCGGCGCGCTGTCGAGATCGGCGCCGACCACGTCCTTGTGCTGCCGGACGGCGAGCAATGGCTTGTCGACCGCATCGCCGACGTGGCCGAAGGAGTCGGCCGGCCCGCCCTCACCGTCGGCGTGCTCGGCGGCCGCGGCGGGGCCGGGGCCTCCACGCTGGCTTGCGCGCTCGCCCTCACCTCGGCGCGTGAGGGGAAGCGCACCCTGCTCGTGGACGCGGACCCTCTCGGTGGCGGACTCGACGTACTCCTGGGCGGAGAGGCTTCCGAGGGCCTGCGCTGGCCGGCGTTCGCCGCATCCCGCGGCAGGGTCGGCGGCGGCGCGCTGGAGGAGTCCCTGCCGGAACTGCACGCGCTGCGGGTCCTGAGCTGGGACCGGAGCGACGCGGTCACCATTCCTCCGCAGGCGGTACGTGCGGTGCTGGCCGCCGCCAGACGGCGAGGGGGCGCGGTGATCGTCGACCTGCCCCGCCGCATCGACGAGGGTGTCGCCGAGATCCTCGCCCAGCTCGATATGGGGTTGGTGGTGGTCCCGGCCGACCTGCGCTCCATCGCGGCGGCCGGGCGGGTGGCGTCCGCGGTCGGCATGGTCCTGCGCGATCTCCGGGTCGCGGTGCGGGGCCCTTACGCACCGGGCCTCGACGACCGCGAGGTCGCCCGCCTGCTCGACCTGCCCTTGGTGGGCGAAGTGCCCGCCGAACCTTTCCCGTTGGACGGTGGGCCGCCTCCGGGGAGCATGCCGAGGGGACCTCTGGCCCGGTTCTGCACGGCCTTCTGGCAGCGGGTTCCGGTCGAAGGAGGGGGCGTATGAACAGGCACGCGGCCACGGGTACAGACCCCGCCGGGACACTCGGCAGGTGGCCGGGACCGAGGCCTCAGGCCACACATGAGGGCTCCTCGTACGGGTGGACGGAGGCGCGGGACGGGCCCAGGCGCTACCTCTCCCGCCGGACGGACGCTCGGGACGGCCCAGAAGGCATGCCCGGAGGTGCGGAGGCGTGGGACGGGCCCGGCGTCGGGGCGGACGGACGTGCGGGGCTGTTGGACGGCGTGCGCCAATGGCTGGCGGAGAGCGGCTCCGAGCCGACCCCCGCGCGCGTGGCGCAGGCGCTGCGCGAACAGGGGCGGGTCCTCGGGGACACCGAAGTCCTCGGCGCGGCCGAGCGGTTGCGCTCCGAGCTGGTCGGCAGCGGCCCGCTGGAACCGCTGCTCGCCGACCCGTCGGTGACCGATGTGCTGGTGTCGGCGCCCGACCGGGTGTGGGTCGACCGGGGCGGCGGCCTGGAGCTGACCGCCGTGACCTTTCCGGACGCGGCAGCCGTACGACGTCTCGCGCAACGCCTCGCTGCCGTGGCCGGCAGAAGGCTCGACGACGCCCGCCCCTGGGTGGACGCCCGGCTGCCGGACGGGACACGACTGCACGCGGTGCTGCCACCGGTCGCCGTCGGCTCCACCTGCCTCTCCCTGCGTGTCGTACGGCCGCGCGCGTTCACCCTCGACGAGCTGGTGGCGGCAGGGACGGTGCCGCCCGGCGGCGACCGGGTGCTCAGAGCGCTGTTGGACGCCCGGTTGTCCTTCCTCATCAGCGGGGGCACGGGCTCCGGGAAGACGACCTTGCTGAGCGCGTTGCTGGGGCTGGTGGGTCCCGGGGAGCGGATCGTGCTCGCCGAGGACTCGGCGGAGCTGCGGCCCGACCATCCGCATGTGGTGCGTCTGGAAGGGAGGCCGGCCAACCAGGAGGGCGTCGGACTCGTCGCGCTCCACGATCTCGTCCGGCAGGCCCTGCGGATGAGACCGGACCGGCTGGTGGTCGGCGAGGTGCGCGGTCCCGAGGTCGTCTCGTTGCTGGCCGCTCTGAATACCGGCCATGAGGGCGGCTCCGGCACGGTCCACGCGAACGCGGCGGCGCAGGTCCCGGCCAGGCTGGAGGCCCTGGGCACTGCGGCCGGGCTCGACCGGGCGGCCCTGCACAGCCAGTTGGCGGCGGCGCTGTCCGTGGTCCTGCATCTCGTGCGGGACCGGACCGGACGGCGCCGGATCGCCGAGGTGCACGTGCTGGAACGCGATACGTCGGGGCTGGTGGTGACGGTGCCGGCGCTGCGGTGGGGCGAGGACGCCTTCGCGTACGAGCGGGGATGGGAGCGGCTGCGGGGGCTGCTCCGGGACGGGAGCGACGGAGGTCCCGGGCCGATTCGGTCCGGGACGGAGGAAGTTCCTCGGCACAGGCGGAGTGCAACGAGTCCCTCGGATGGAAGGACGCCAGGGACGTGACGGGGTTCGGGCGGCGGAATACGAACGGGGAGCGGAATGGGGATCGGTGAGATGGCGGACGCGCCCGCGGGGGCGGCCATGGCGTGTGCCGGGATCGCGGCCTGGCTGATCGGCGGGCGGGACTCGGGGGCACGCAGAGCGAGACTGCTACTCGCCTGTGGCGGGGTGACGACGGGGCCGCCGCGATGGGAACGGGTCCTTGCCGACTGGCGGCGATTGCGCGGGCGGATGCGGCCCGAACTCTGGTCTCTGGTGGCGGGATCGGTGATCGCGGTGCTGGGCGCCTCGGTATTGCCGCTTCTCCTCGGGGCGGCCGGAGTGCCACTGCTGGGGAGGGTACGGCGGGCGGGAGAGGCCCGGCGGGAGAGGGAGCGGCGCGGCGACACGGTGATCGCCCTGTGCGGTGCCATCGCCGGCGAGGTGCGGGCCGGACGTCAGCCCGGCGAGGCGCTGCTCGGAGCCGTGCGTGACTCGGACGGACTCGGTGACGCGCAGCCGGTGGTGCTGGCCGCGGCGCGGTTCGGCGGGGACGTGCCGGGTGCGCTCACCGAGGCGGCACGGCAACCCGGCGCCGACGGTCTGGTGGGGCTCGCCGCGTGCTGGCGCGTGGCCGTGGACCGGGGTGCGGGACTCGCGGCCGGACTGGACAGGCTGGAAGGCGCGCTGCGCGCCGAGCGCGATCAAAGAGCGGACATGCGTGCCCAGTTGGCCGGGTCGCGCTCGACGGCCTCGATGCTCGCGGGCCTGCCGGTCCTCGGCCTGCTGCTCGGCACCGCGCTCGGTGCGGACCCGCTGCACGTGCTGTTGCACACCGCTCCCGGGCTGGGCTGTCTGCTGGTCGGCGGTGTGCTGGAGGGCGTGGGGTTGTGGTGGGCCCTGAGGATCGTCCGAGGGGCGGAGACGGTATGAGCGCGGAAGTTGTCCACAGGCTGGGGGTAGTGGTGTGCGGAGTGCTCCTGGTCGGCTCGTCGGCCCGTTGGCTCGGGTCGGTGCGGCGCGAGAGGAGAGCACGCAGGCGGCTGGTCGAGTTGCTGTGCCTGAAGACGGCGCCGTCGCCGAGACGCCACGACGTACGGGGCTACGGCCGACGATGGCTGCCCGTGCTGGGCGTGGTGTGCGCAGGCTGGGTCCTGATCGGAGGTCTTCCCGGGATTCTGGTGGGGCTGGCGGCCGGATTCGGGGTCCGGCGGTGGCGTCGGCGGCGGAATCCGGCGCCGCTGGAGGAGTACGACAGGGTGCGGGCCGCTCGCCAACTACCGCTCGCTGCCGACTTGGTGGCCGCCTGCATCGCGGCGGGGGCGAGCCCTGTGACGGCGGCACAGGCCGTCGGCGAGGCCCTGGGCGGGCCGGTGGGCGAACGGCTGGCTCGGGGTGCGGCGGAGGTGCGGCTCGGGGGTGAGCCGGTCGATGCGTGGCGGAGTTTGGCGTCGATTCCGGGTGCCCACGGGTTGGCGCGCCTGCTGGAGCGGGCGGGCGAGTCGGGCGTACCGGCGGCTGTGCCGGTCGGCCGGCTCGCGGCGGAGGCCCGAGCCGAGTGGGGACGCACCGCGACGGCGCGGGCACGCCGGGCGGCCGTCATGGTCACCGCGCCTGTGGGGCTGTGTTTTCTGCCCGCTTTCCTCGCGATCGGCGTGCTGCCCGTGGTGATCGGGCTGGCCGGCGGGTTGCTGCGAGGGGGTGGTGGGTGACGAGCGGCAGGTGCGGCGAGCGGTGAATGGCGAGTGGACGAAATGGCCGACAGGCCTGGACCTTACGGGGGTTGAAATGCGCAGGACGGTACGAGTTCTCGGACAAGGACGAACGCAGGGACGAGGGCGAGAGCAAGGGCGAGGGCGTGTACGGACTCGGGTCCGGATGCTGGCGTCGGTAGTGCGGAGGGACAGGGGAATGGTCACTTCCGAGTATGCGGTGGGTGTCATCGCCGCGGTGGCCTTCGCGGCCGCGCTCTACAAGGTCGCGACGAGCGGGCAGGTCGGTGAGGAACTGCAGGGCATCGTGGGGCGGGCGCTCAATGTCCAGATGTGAACGGGGCTTGCGGGCGGCCCTGTTGAGGGCCGGTCCGGTCCGGCGTCGCGACGGTGGATTCGTAACGGCTGAGGCCGCTGTGGTGCTGCCCTCGCTGGTGCTCGTCGGCATGGCGCTGGTCTGGGCCCTGCTCGCCGCGTCCGCGCAGATCCAGTGCGTGGACGCGGCGAGGGCGGGAGCTCGGGCGGCGGCGCGCCAGGACTCACCGGAAGCGGTCCTGGCGACGACCCGCCGGGCCGCCCCGCCCGGCGCGAGGGTCACGGTGAGCCGGGAGGCGGACCTGGTCAGGGTGAGGGTCGGTGCGAGTACGCCGGGGCCCGCCGCGCTGTCCCTGGAACTGAGCGACGAGGCGGTCGCCCTGGCGGAGGAGTCGGTGGGGGTGGTCGGGAGATGAGGCGCTGGAGCCGCAAGGGGAGCGGGCGACGGGTGTGGTCGTCCGTTGTGAGCCGCTGGCCTGCGCGGTGGCGTGCGGCCTCGGACAGAGGATCGGCGACCGTCTGGACGGTGGGTGCGATCGCTGTGCTGTGCGCCGTCTTCGGAGCGGTGCTGGCGATGGGGCAGGCCGTCGTGGTGCGGCACCGGGCAGCGGGGGCGGCCGACTTGGCGGCCCTCGCCGCGGCGGACCACTGGAGCGACGGCGGTGCGGGGGCCTGCGCCCGCGCCGACCGTGTGGCCCGGGCGCAGAGCGCGCGGCTCGTCCGGTGCGCGGTCGAGGGCGAGATCTCGGACGTGACGGCGGCATCCGGAAAAGGGCCGTTCACGGCGGAGGTCAGATCGAGGGCGGGACCTGCGGGCGGACCTGCGGGGCCTGGCGGATCTGTAGGAGCTGCGGAGTCTTCAGAGCGCCCGGGATCTTCAGGATCCGTGGGGCCTGCGGGATCCGCGGGGCCGGAGCCCGGCGGTCAGAGATCCTGCGAACCGCTTACCTCGGGTCCAGGCCCTCACTGCCTCGGATCTAGGCCCACGCCCTCGGTGCTCGGCCCTCGTGCCGCCCGGATTTCACTCTTCCGGCCCTGAGCCCTCGGCATTCCGGTCCTGAGCTCTCGCCCCTGGTGCACCCAGCCCCGACTCCGTGCCCTCACTGCCCCGGCTCTCACTCCTACGGCCCTCTTCCGGTGCTGACTCCTCCGGCGCCGCTCGCAGCAACTCTGTGAGCAGGCGTACGGCGCCTCGTTTGTGCAGGGGGTCGTTCCCGTTGCCGCATTTGGGGGACTGGATGCAGGAGGGGCAGCCGGCGTCGCACTCGCAGGAGGCGATGGCCTGGCGGGTGGCCGTGAGCCAGGAGCGGGCTGTGTGGAAGGCGCGCTCGGCGAATCCGGCGCCACCCGGGTGGCCGTCGTACACGAAGACGGTCGGCAGGCGTGTGTCCGGGTGGAGGGGGACGGAGACGCCGCCGATGTCCCAGCGGTCGCAGGTGGCGAAGAGCGGCAGCATGCCGATCGAGGCGTGCTCGGCGGCGTGCAGGGCGCCTCCGAGGATCTCCGGGTTGATCCGGGCCGCGTCCAATTGGTCCTCGGTGACCGTCCACCAGACGGCACGTGTGCGGAGCGTCCGAGGAGGGAGGTCGAGTTTCGTCTCGCCGAGAACCTCGCCGGTGATGACGCGTCGACGCAGGAAGGAGACGACTTGGTTGGTGACCTCGACGGAGCCGTAGCACAACCGGCCCTCGCCCCAGGGGACTTCGACGTCGGTCTCGAGCACGGAGATGGACGTGGTGTCGCGGGCGACCGTCGAATACGGCGGGCTGGCCTCCTCGACCAGTGCGACGGAGTCCTCCAGGTCCAGCTTGCGCACCAGGTACGTACGGCCCTGGTGCAGATGGACCGCCCCCTCGTGGACCGCCGTGTGCGCGGCGGCCTCGTCGACCGTGCCGAGCAGGCGCCCGGTTCCGGACTCGACGATCTGCACCGGGCTGCCGCCGCCCCCGCGGATGTCGGTCAGGTCGGCGGCCCGCTCCCGGCGCGTCCAGTGCCAGGCCGTCGCCCGGCGACGAAGCAGTTTCGCGGCCTCCAGTTGCGGCAGCAGATCGGCGGTGGCGGGGCCGAACAGCTCCAGGTCGTCCTCCGTGAGTGGGATCTCGGAGGCGGCGGCGCACAGGTGAGGGGCCAGGACGTACGGGTTGTCGGGGTCGAGGACCGTGGATTCCACCGGTTGGTCGAACAGGGCCTCGGGGTGGTGGACGAGGAACGTGTCCAGCGGGTCGTCGCGGGCGACCAGGATCGCCAGCGCGCCCTGCCCGGAGCGGCCGGCGCGGCCCGCCTGCTGCCAGAGGGAGGCTCGGGTGCCGGGGTAGCCGGCGATGACGACGGCGTCGAGGCCGGAGACGTCGACGCCGAGTTCGAGGGCGGTGGTGGCGGCGAGGCCGAGGAGTTCGCCGGAGTGCAGTGCGCGCTCCAGGGCCCGGCGTTCCTCGGGGAGGTAGCCGCCTCGGTAGGCGGCGACGCGCCGGGCCAGTGAGCGGTCGATCTCGGCGAGGCGTTCCTGGGCGATCACCGCGATCAGTTCGGCGCCGCGCCGGGACCGTACGAAGGCGATCGAGCGCATGCCCTGGACGGTGAGGTCGGTCAGCAGATCGGCCGTTTCGGCGGTGGCGGTACGCCGGACGGGTGCACCTTTCTCACCGTGCAGGTCGGTGAGCGGGGGCTCCCACAGCGCGAACACCAGTTCCCCTCGGGGGGAGGCGTCGTCGGAGACCTCGACCACCGGGAGGCCGGTCAGGCGGCGCGCCGCGACCGAGGGCTCGGCGGCGGTCGCGGAGGCCAGCAGGAAGACGGGAGAGGCGCCGTAGCGGGCACACAGGCGGCGCAGGCGGCGCAGCACCTGGGCGACGTGGGAGCCGAAGACGCCGCGGTAGGTGTGGCACTCGTCGATGACGACGTAGCGCAGGGCGCGCAGGAAGGAGGACCAGCGGGGGTGGGAGGGCAATATCCCGCGGTGCAGCATGTCGGGGTTGGTCAGGACGTAGTTGGCGTACTGGCGTACCCATTCGCGTTCCTCGAAGGGCGTGTCGCCGTCATACACGGCTGGGCGTACGGCATTGCCCAGAGGTTGTGAAAGTTCCTTCACGGAGCGGCGCTGGTCGGCCGCCAGGGCCTTGGTGGGGGCCAGGTAGAGGGCGGTGGCACCCCGGCCGTTCGGGGCCTCGGAGCCGTCCAGGAGGGCCGTCAGGACCGGGGCGAGGTAGGCCAGGGACTTGCCGGAGGCGGTGCCGGTGGCGACGATCACGGACTCGCCGTCGAGGGCGTGCTCGGCGGCCTGTGCCTGGTGGGCCCAGGGGTGTTCGATGCCTGCGGCCTGCACCGCGGCGATGACCTCGGAACGGATCCGGTCGGGCCAGACGGCATGGCGACCCGCTCGCGGGGGCAAGTGCTCCGTATGAGTGATGCGCGAAGCCCGGCTCGGCCCCGAGGCGAGCCGGTCCAGGACGGTGCTCGGCGAGGGGCGGGAAACTGTGTCCGTCGAGGATCGATCGGATCGGTGATTCTTGGCCATCGGCATCGAGTGTGTCACTGGCGTGACGGACAATGGGCTCAAGGCGTCGTGCACGCCTGCCGGTAAGTGATTGAATGCCATCGCGGCTGGCGAACCGTCCCGGGGGCTCTGCCGAGGTGTCCCATGGGGCGACCGCTCGATAGCAAGGTGCTGGAGGATCCGTGGACCTGTCCCTGTCGACTCGCAATGTGTCCGGCCCTAATGGCGACCGTACGGTCGTCGAGGTCGGCGGCGAAATCGATGTATATACCGCGCCCAAGCTGCGGGAGCAGCTGGTCGAGCTGGTGAACGACGGCAGCTTCCACCTCGTCGTCGACATGGAGGGCGTGGACTTCCTCGACTCCACCGGTCTGGGCGTGCTCGTGGGCGGCCTGAAGCGCGTACGGGCCCATGAGGGCTCGCTGCGTCTGGTCTGCAACCAGGAGCGCATTCTGAAGATCTTCCGTATTACTGGTCTCACCAAGGTGTTCCCGATTCACACCTCGGTGGAGGAGGCGGTCAACGCGACCGACTGACCACCGGTCTCCCGGGTCGTGGGCCCGGCTTCGCAGAAGTGGGGGGACCGGGCCCACGGCCCGGCCCCCTGACAGCACGCCCGTAGTTCAGAGGGGGATGCATGGCCACCGTTGAACTCCGCTTCAGCGCGCTGCCCGAGCACGTCAGGACCGCCCGACTGGTGGCGGCAGCGGTGGCGCGCAGGGCCGGAGTGGACGAGGCCGTACTAGACGAGGTCAGGCTCGCCGTGGGCGAGGCCTGTACTCGTGCCGTCGGACTGCACCAGAGCAACGGCATCTCGGCGCCGGTGCAGGTGACGCTGATCGAGGAGGAGAAGCTGTTCTCCATCGAGGTCGGCGACGAGGCGCCGGGCTCGGTGCCCGGAGGAGCGGCGCCCGGCGCCGCTTCCGGCGGTTCGGACGCGGAGACCGAGGAGGACGAGATGGGCCTCGCGGTCATCAGCGGCCTCGTCGACGATGTGGAAGTCACCGCCGGAGAACACGGCGGACTGATCAGGATGAGCTGGCCCACTACGCCGCCGGCCGTGGCTCTTTCCTGACAGCCGCCCCTGTTTTTGCCCCGAAGGGCCCTACTCGGTGGGGCCCTTCGGCATGTCCGGGCTGGCATGTCAGGGCTCTTGCGCGCGTCCCCGAGTTGATCGCGCACGGCGTTTCGTGAATTCATTCACGATCAGGCGCGCGATAATTGGATCAAGCGTCAACGCTTCTGGGGCATTACTGCTTTTGGGTTCCGTGGACGCCTGTCGATCATTTGCCGAAGGGCATGTGAAGATTAATTCCGCTTACCGCGCACTGTTTTGATCAGGTTCCGGTACCTACAATCCGTCCACATCTTGAGCTCAGCCCAAGCGTCAAGGAGGACGAATGGCGGGGCTTTCTACCCCTCATCAGTTTGACCACCCCACAACCCTCGCGGCCGCGGTTCTGACGGACGACAACCGTCTCATCGTGATGGTCATCGCGGTCGTCGCCGTGGCGGCGCTCGTGGTCGCCGGGATCCTGGTCCGCCAGGTTCTCGCGGCAGGCGAGGGCACCGACAGCATGAAGGAGATCGCGACGGCGATCCAGGAAGGCGCGAATGCCTACCTGGGACGTCAGATGCGCACGCTCGGCGTATTCGCCGCCGTGGTGTTCTTCCTGCTCATGCTGCTGCCCGCGGACGACTGGAATCAGCGCGCCGGACGGTCGATCTTCTTCTTGATCGGCGCGGTGTTCTCGGCGACCACCGGTTATATCGGTATGTGGCTCGCCGTACGGAGCAATGTCCGCGTGGCCGCCGCGGCACGGGAAGCGACTCCGGCGGAGGGTGAGCCAGAAAAGGATCTCACCGCTGTCTCGCACAAAGCCATGAAGATCGCTTTCCGCACCGGCGGCGTCGTCGGCATGTTCACGGTGGGGCTCGGTCTGCTGGGCGCCTCCTGTGTGGTGCTCGTGTACGCGGCCGACGCGCCGAAGGTCCTGGAGGGCTTCGGTCTCGGCGCGGCGCTGATCGCCATGTTCATGCGTGTCGGCGGCGGCATCTTCACCAAGGCCGCCGACGTCGGCGCCGACCTGGTCGGCAAGGTCGAGCAGGGCATTCCGGAGGACGACCCGCGCAATGCCGCGACCATCGCCGACAACGTCGGCGACAACGTCGGCGACTGTGCCGGTATGGCCGCGGACCTCTTCGAGTCGTACGCCGTCACGCTCGTCGCCGCGCTGATCCTCGGCAAGGTGGCGTTCGGCGACTCCGGGCTCGCGTTCCCGCTGATCGTGCCCGCGATCGGCGTACTCACCGCGATGATCGGCATCTTCGCGGTGGCACCCCGGCGCTCCGACCGCAGCGGCATGTCCGCGATCAACCGTGGTTTCTTCATCTCCGCGGCGATCTCGCTCGTGCTGGTCGCCCTGGCCGTCTACATCTACCTCCCGGGGACCTACGCCGAACTGGAAGGTGTCACGGACGCGGCGATCAAGGCCAAGGGCGGTGATCCGCGGATCCTCGCGGTCGTCGCCGTCGCGATCGGCATCCTGCTGGCCGCTCTGATCCAGCAGTTGACCGGCTACTTCAC
Organism: Streptomyces sp. NPDC060027; assembly: GCF_042737005.1. Classification (NCBI taxonomy): domain Bacteria; kingdom Bacillati; phylum Actinomycetota; class Actinomycetes; order Kitasatosporales; family Streptomycetaceae; genus Streptomyces; species Streptomyces sp. NPDC060027. The sequence goes on along the minus strand of NZ_JBHWVI010000004.1, from coordinate 106,492 downwards.
CGAGACAACCCGCCGTCCCGTGCGGGACATCGGCAAGAGTTCACTGACCGGCGCGGCCACCGTCGTCCTCGCCGGCATCTCCATCGGTCTCGAATCGGCCGTCTACACCGCTCTGTTGATCGGCCTCGGCGTGTACGGGGCGTTCCTGCTGGGCGGTACGTCGATCATGCTGGCGCTGTTCGCGGTGGCGCTCGCCGGAACCGGCCTGCTCACCACGGTCGGTGTCATCGTCGCGATGGACACCTTCGGTCCCGTCTCCGACAACGCGCAGGGCATCGCCGAGATGTCCGGCGACGTCGAGGGCGCGGGCGCGCAGGTGCTTACCGACCTGGACGCCGTCGGGAACACCACCAAGGCCATCACCAAGGGCATCGCCATCGCCACCGCCGTCCTCGCGGCCTCGGCCCTCTTCGGCTCGTACCGTGACGCGATCACGACGGCGGCGAGCGACGTGGGTGAGAAGGTCTCCGGCCCCGGCGCGCCGATGAACCTGATGATGGACATCTCGCAGCCCAACAACCTGGTGGGTCTCATCGCGGGTGCCGCGGTTGTCTTCCTCTTCTCGGGGCTGGCGATCAACGCGGTGGCGCGGTCCGCCGGAGCGGTGGTCTACGAGGTGCGGCGGCAGTTCCGCGAGCACCCCGGGATCATGGACTACTCCGAGAAGCCCGAGTACGGGCGCGTCGTCGACATCTGCACCAAGGACGCGCTGCGCGAACTGGCCACACCAGGCCTGCTCGCGGTGCTCACGCCGATCGCCATCGGGTTCACGCTCGGTGTCGGCGCGCTGGGCTCGTTCCTCGCGGGCGCCATCGGCACCGGCACGCTGATGGCCGTCTTCCTCGCCAACTCCGGTGGCGCGTGGGACAACGCAAAGAAACTCGTCGAGGACGGCCACCACGGCGGCAAGGGCAGCGAGGCCCACGCCGCGACGGTGATCGGCGACACGGTCGGTGACCCCTTCAAGGACACGGCGGGCCCCGCGATCAACCCGCTGCTGAAGGTCATGAACCTGGTGTCGCTGCTGATCGCTCCGGCGATCGTCAAGTTCTCGTACGGCGACGACAAGAGCGTCGGTGTACGGGTGTTCATCGCCATCTTCGCGATCGTCGTGATCGTGGGTTCCGTGTACATCTCCAAGCGGCGCGGGATCGTCATGGGAGATGAGGAAGGCAACGACGAAGGGGTCGCCAAGTCGGCCGATCCGGCGGTGGTTTCCTAGCTCACAGGTTCCGCGCCTGATGCGGTACGGAATTTCCGTGCCTGGTCAGGGAAGGGGCCAACGGGCGGGTGGGCGGCGCGTGTTGACGCGCTGTGCGCCCGCCCTGTGTGTGTTCACACCCTCGTCGTGAGCCTTCTCTCGCTTGGTGCAAATGGCTTTAATAGGTGTCTTAGCGGACATTCGACATATGGGTGTCGCCCACATGGCGTGTATGTTCCGGGGCCGAGGGCCATGGAAGGGACCAAACCGGTGAACAAGAAGCTCGCGGCCGCACTGTCCGGCGGTGCGGTACTGGTACTCGCGCTGTCGGGATGCAGCAGCAGCGACGACAACGGCAACGACAAGCTGGACTCCTGGGCCAAGCAGGTCTGTGACGCGGTGAAGCCGCAGGCACAGAAGATCGAGGCCGCGAACGCCGCGATCCAGAAGCAGACCTCGGACAACAGCACGCCGGATGCCGTTCAGAACACAGACGCACAGGCCTTCCAGGACATGTCCGACGCCTACAAGGCGATCGGCAGCGCCGTCGACAACGCGGGAGCGCCGAACGTCGACGGCGGGAAGACGAAGCAGACCAACGCGGTCAAGGAACTCAACGACATCTCCGCGTCGTACGCCAAGCTGAAGGCGCAGGTCGACAAGCTCGACACCAAGGACCAGGCCAAGTTCGCCGACGGCCTCAAGGACATCGCGACCCAGCTCGACAAGCTGAGCCAGAGCGGGAACGACGCCCTGAAGAAGCTGGAGGAGGGCGAGGTGGGACAGGCGATGGCCCAGCAGGAGAGCTGCAAGTCGGCTTCCGGGTCCCCGGCGACCGCCAAGGGCTGAGTCTCCGGAGGAGCCCGCGACGGTGGCCGAGGGACTCCCCGTCGGCTGCCGAGAAGGGAGCTCCGGAGAGGAGCCCCCTCGGCGGTGATCGTCTGTTCGACCGAATGAGAGCCCGGCGCGGGTACGTGCCGGGCTCTCGGCACGCGCTGTCCACATGTGAGGCTCTGTCCACAGGTGTGGGTGCCGGTGGGCGATAGCGGACACAATGGGAGGCGTGAGTCACACCAGCCTGTCACCGTTGCCCTCGTCCGATCGTGCCGATGTCGCCGCTCGGCTGCGGAGCGCCCTGCTCGGCGCCTCCTTCACCGCCGACGGCCTGCTCGACCTGCTCGGCGCCCCCGCGTACACGGCGCTGGCGCGCAGCGAGACCGTGCCCGCCCTCCGGGCGACCCGTGGGGACACACCGCTGGAGACGCTCGTACGGCTGTTCCTGCTGCAGCAGCCCGTGCCGCACGCGCGTGTGGTGGACGTGCTGCCCGTCGAGGACGCCCTGGAGAGCGGCTGGCTGACCCGGACGGGCGGGGACGAGGTCGCGGCGACCGTCGACATCCGGCCCTACGGCGGGCCCGGCGGCGAGGACTGGTTCATCGTGTCCGACCTCGGATGCGCCGTCGGCGGAGCCGGCGGCATCGGCAGCCGGGAGGAAGGTGTCGTCCTGGGCGTGGGAGGCGCCTCCACGACCCTCGCCGGCATCACCGTGCGTACGCCCGTCCACTCCGCGCTCGACCTCGGCACCGGCTCCGGAATCCAGGCCCTGCACGTCGCGCAGCACGCCACGCGTGTGACCGCGACCGACCTGAACCCCCGCGCGCTGCACATCACCGCACTCACCCTCGCCCTCTCCGGCGCCCCGGCCGCCGACCTGCGCCAGGGCTCCCTCTTCGAGCCCGTCCGCGCCGACGAGACGTACGACCTGATCGTCTCGAACCCGCCCTTCGTGATCTCGCCGGGTGCCCGGCTGACGTATCGCGACGGCGGAATGGGCGGGGACGATCTGTGCCGCACGCTCGTTCAGGAGTCGGGGGACCGGCTGAACGAAGGGGGGTACGCCCAGTTCCTGGCCAACTGGCAACACGTGGAAGGCGAGGACTGGCAAGACCGGCTGCGCTCCTGGGTACCGCGCGGCTGCGACGCCTGGATCGTTCAGCGCGAGGTGCAGGACGTCACGCAGTACGCGGAGTTGTGGCTGCGCGACGCGGGCGACCACCGTGCCGACCCGGCCGACTATCAGGCGCGCTACGACGCATGGCTCGACGAGTTCGAGGCGCGCAAGGTGAAGTCCGTCGGCTTCGGATGGATCACGCTGCGCAGGACAGCCGCAGCCGAGCCCTCGGTCACGGTCGAGGAGTGGCCGCACTCGGTCGAGCAGCCGCTCGGCGAGGCCGTGCGCGCGCACTTCGACCGGCTCGACTATCTGCGGCGCCACGACGACGCGGGTCTGCTCGCCGGTCACTTCAGGCTCGTGGCGGAGGTCGTGCAGGAGCAGGTCGGGCTGCCCGGCGCCGAGGACCCGGAGCATGTGGTGCTGCGTCAGCACCGCGGAATGCGCCGGGCCACCAAGGTGGACACGGTCGGCGCGGGCTTCGCCGGGGTGTGCGACGGCACGCTGAGCGCGGGGCGCATCCTCGACGCCATCGCCCAACTGGTCGGCGAGGACCCGGTGCTGCTGCGCGACCGGACGCCCGCGCAGATCCGCCTGCTGGTGGAGCAGGGGTTCCTGGAGCCGGTGGAGTAGGGGGCTGGAGTTGGAGCTGGGACGGGGAGCGGGGTGTGGGGGTGAACCGGTCCTGGGCTGAGCTGGGCCCTGGGTTGAGGCTGCGTCTGCGTTGAGCCAGCCCTGGGTTGAGCCGGGCTCTGGGTTGAGCCTGGGCCTGGGTTGAGTTGCGCCAACCCTGGGCTGAGTCGGGCCCTGGGCTGAGCTTGGGTCTGGGCTGAGCCTGGGTCTGGGGCTGGGTTGAGCCTGGGCTGAGTCTGCGCTGATCGACGCCCATGACCGGGGCGCACGGCTCGCCGGGGTTGGAGGCTGGGCCAGGGCAGGGTGTTGGCTCGGCGTTCGGGAACGGGCTCCGGCAGGACCGGATCGGCGTCCTGCACGAGGGTCGGGCCGGCATTCTTCCCAGGGATGGGAAACAGGCCAACATCCGTTCGATGGCAGACGCTTCCGGCCATCTCTCCCGCGCGTGCCGTTCACCTTGGCGACCTTGGCGACCTTGGCGACCTTGGCGACCTTGGCGACCTTGGCGACTGTGGCGACCTCGGCGTCGTGCTTCAGCTGGAGTCCCGAGAACCCTGGCCTACCGCCGCCACCGCCACCGCCACCGCCACGATCACCGTCTCTGCCACCGCGCCGCCGCGGTCACCCCATTCGCCACAGCCTCTGCCCGTCGCTTCTGCCTCTGTCGCCGTCTCCCCCGTCACAGCCTCGCCCTCCGCCTCCGGCTCCGGCATCGCCTGCGCCCTCCCGCTCGGCCGTCACCACGGCCGGAATCCTCAGCATCCCGCCCGCGCCGCCCCGCCCCGCCCGCCCCGCCCGCGCCGCCCCGCCCCGTCCGCGCCGCGCCGAGCCGCTGCGACGGACGTGGGTACAGGCATGGACATCGACAGGGGCATAGGGACGGAGATCCGCATCGGCGTGGATATCGGGCGGGCTTGGTCTTGGGAAATGGCTTGGGGAAATGGCCCGCAAGAAAAGGGCCAGAAGAAGGGGATGGGTTGCGGGAAAGCTACGCGGTGGTCGGTTCCTGTCGCGTCGGGTGACCGGGCGGAGGCGGGGGCGTTCGGCCGGCTGGGCGATGAAGGGGGACGCGACGACGGATTCGCCACAGTCGGGTGGGCGGCAAGCCGCGCCGAGGAGAAGAGGACGACCGGGCGCACGGCGCCGCCGGGTACGGTGTGGGCGCCCCATGGGGCGCCGGTCGCCCGGCGTTCATCGTGGGTTCGCCCGTCCGCTGCCGGGGCGTGTCAGCCTCCCGATCCTGAGACTCGGGGCGGAAGGACAGAGCCATGGAAAGCGGACCGGCGATCTTCGCGGGGGCGGTGTTCGCCCTGTTCGGAGGGGGGCTCCTGGCCTGGACCGTGGTCCGGGTGCGGCAGGGCGAGTCCGTCGCCCACGGTGTGAACCGCGTCGCATCGGCGACCCTCGCGAGCGTCGCCGGAAGCGGGGCACTGGCGCTGGGAATGTGGTGCTTCACGCGCGTGTGAGACCGCGCGTGAGGGCCGGGGCTCCGGTAACTGGGAAGTTACCCTCCGGATAGGCCCGAAAGAGCTGGTCGACACTCCGGGCGGCAGGAATGGCGGTAGTCGGGTTACCGTTCGAGTGGCCGTTGCGGGCTTTTCCCGTTTGACACGGGGGCGGGATGTACCGTCACACTCCGCAGCGTCAGCATGACCCGATCCCTCGGGAGTCAAGACCCGAGGAGATTCCGCGTCGACCGGAGAGAAGAGCGAAGTTGTCCCCGACCAGCGACACCGCACACGGCGGCCGCCGACTCGTCATCGTCGAGTCGCCTGCCAAGGCGAAGACGATCAAGGGCTATCTCGGCCCCGGCTATGTCGTCGAAGCGAGCGTCGGGCACATCCGCGACCTCCCGAACGGTGCCGCGGAGGTGCCGGAGAAGTACACCGGCGAGGTCCGCCGCCTCGGTGTGGACGTCGAGAACGACTTCCAGCCGATCTATGTGGTCAACGCCGACAAAAAGGCCCAGGTCAAGAAGCTCAAGGATCTGCTGAAGGATTCCGACGAACTCTTCCTCGCCACCGATGAGGACCGCGAGGGCGAAGCCATCGCGTGGCACCTCCTGGAGGTCCTGAAGCCCAAGGTTCCCGTCCACCGGATGGTCTTCCACGAGATCACCAAGGACGCGATCCGCAGCGCCGTCGCCAACCCGCGCGAGCTCAACAAGCGCATGGTCGACGCCCAGGAGACCCGCCGCATCCTCGACCGCCTCTACGGCTACGAGGTCTCGCCGGTCCTGTGGAAGAAGGTCATGCCGAGGCTGTCGGCGGGCCGCGTCCAGTCCGTGGCGACCCGGCTCGTCGTCGAGCGGGAGCGCGAGCGCATCGCCTTCCGTTCCGCCGAGTACTGGGACCTGACCGGCACCTTCGGCACCGGCCGCAGCGGTGACGCGAGCGACCCGTCCAACCTGGTCGCCCGCCTCACTTCGGTCGACGGCAAGCGCGTCGCCCAGGGCCGCGACTTCGACTCGCTGGGCCAGATCAAGGGCGCGAACACCCTCCACCTGGACGAGACGAACGCGCGTGCGCTCGCCGCCGCCCTCCAGGACACGAACTTCGCGGTCCGCTCGGTCGAGTCCAAGCCGTACCGCCGCTCGCCGTACGCGCCGTTCCGTACGACGACGCTCCAGCAGGAGGCCTCGCGCAAGCTCGGCTTCGGTGCGAAGGCGACCATGCAGGTGGCGCAGAAGCTGTACGAGAACGGCTTCATCACCTACATGCGTACGGACTCCACGACGCTGTCGGAAACGGCGATCACCGCCGCCCGTGCCCAGGTCACGCAGCTGTACGGCGCCGACTACCTGCCGGCGCAGCCGCGCACGTACGCCGGGAAGGTCAAGAACGCGCAGGAGGCGCACGAGGCGATCCGTCCTTCGGGTGATCGTTTCCGCACTCCGGCCGAGACCGGACTGACCGGCGACCAGTTCAGGCTGTACGAGCTGATCTGGAAGCGGACCGTCGCCTCCCAGATGAAGGACGCGGTCGGCAACTCCGTCACCGTGAAGATCGCGGGCCGCGCGGCCGACGGCCGTGACGCCGAGTTCAGCGCGTCCGGCAAGACGATCACCTTCCACGGCTTCCTGAAGGCGTACGTCGAGGGCGCGGACGACCCGAACGCCGAACTCGACGACCGCGAGCGCCGCCTCCCGCAGGTGGGTGAGGGCGACCCGCTGTCCGTCGAGGAGATCACCGTCGACGGGCACGCCACCAAGCCCCCGGCCCGCTACACCGAGGCGTCCCTCGTCAAGGAGCTCGAAGAGCGCGAGATCGGCCGCCCGTCGACGTACGCGTCGATCATCGGCACGATCCTCGACCGTGGTTACGTCTTCAAGAAGGGGACGGCCCTGGTGCCCTCCTTCTTGTCGTTCGCCGTGGTCAACCTCCTGGAGAAGCACTTCGGGCGGCTCGTCGACTACGACTTCACCGCCAAGATGGAGGACGACCTCGACCGCATCGCCCGCGGTGAGGCGCAGGCCGTGCCGTGGCTGAGGCGCTTCTACTTCGGCGAGGGCGAGGCGACCGGTGCCGCCGAGGCCGGCAACGGCGACGGCGACCACCTGGGCGGCCTCAAGGAACTCGTCACCGACCTCGGCGCCATCGACGCCCGCGAGGTGTCCTCGTTCCCGGTCGGCAACGACATCGTGCTGCGCGTCGGCCGCTACGGCCCGTACGTCGAGCGCGGCGAGAAGGACTCCGAGAACCACCAGCGCGCAGACGTGCCCGAGGACCTGGCCCCGGACGAGCTGACGGTCGACCTCGCCGAGGAACTGCTCGCGAAGCCGAGCGGGGACTTCGAACTCGGCGCCGACCCGCAGTCGGGTCACCAGATCATCGCCAGGGACGGCCGCTACGGCCCGTACGTCACCGAGGTGCTCCCCGAGGGCACCCCGAAGACGGGCAAGAACGCCGTCAAGCCGCGTACCGCCTCGCTGTTCAAGTCGATGGCGCTCGACACGGTGACCCTGGACGACGCCCTCAAGCTGATGTCCCTGCCGCGTGTCGTCGGCAAGGACGCCGAAGGCGTCGAGATCACCGCGCAGAACGGCCGCTACGGGCCCTACCTGAAGAAGGGCACGGACTCGCGGTCGCTGACCGCCGAGGACCAGCTCTTCACCATCACGCTCGAAGAGGCGCTGGAGATCTACTCCCAGCCCAAGCAGCGGGGCCGTGCGGCCGCCAAGCCGCCGCTGAAGGAGCTGGGCGAGGACCCGGTCAGCCAGAAGCCCGTCGTGGTCAAGGACGGCCGTTTCGGTCCGTACGTGACCGACGGCGAGACCAACGCGACGCTGCGCTCCGGCGACAGCGTCGAGGACATCACGCCGGAGCGCGGCTACGAGCTGCTCGCCGAGAAGCGTGCCAAGGGTCCGGCCAAGAAGACCGTGAAGAAGACGGCCGCCAAGAAGGCGCCCGCCAAGAAGGCCCCGGCCAAGAAGACCGCCGCCAAGAAGACGACGGCGTCGAAGACGGCCGCCACGAAGGCGCCGGCCAAGAAGACCGCCGCGAAGAAGACGGCCGCCTCCGAAGGCTGACTTTCCCCACGTCAGAGAAGTGGACGCCTCTACACCATTTGGTGTGGGGGCGTCCGTATGTTCGGGCACCCCTTCGGGGAGTCAGTGGGTCCGGATAGGCTGGCAGGATGACGCGAGCCGAGCAGCCAACGGCCCACAATCGGGCCCCCGACGACGCCCTGGTCGCAGATTCACGCGAGCGTGCCGTTCGCGCGCTGCTGCGCCAACCGCAGTTGAAGCGGTTGTGGAGCGCACACCTCGTGGGAGGTGTCGCGGACGCGCTGGCCCTGCTCGTCCTGGTCGTCCTCGCCCTCCAGGCGGCGATCTCCGAGGGTTCCTTCGGCGGTGGCTACCGCGGGGCCGCCCTCGCCGTGGCGGCCGTCTTCGGAGTCCGCGTCCTCGCGACGCTGCTCTTCGGAGCCGTGCTCCTCGGCCCCCTGACGTCGCTGACCTCCCCGGAAGGGCTCCTCGACCGGCGCTGGACCATGCTCGGAGCCGACGGCCTGCGGGCCGTGCTCCTCATCGTCGCGCCGCTGTTCATCGACTGGACCCCGGACAACGCGCTCGCCGTCCTCCTCGTCATCGCCTTCGTGACCGGGGTCGCCGAACGGTTCTGGACGGTGTGCCGGGAGAGCGCGGCGCCCGCGCTGCTGCCCGCCCCGCCGCTGGAAGGCGCCACAGTGCGCCCGCTGCCGGACCACATGGACGCGCTCCGGCGGCTGTCCCTGCGTACGGCGTTCATCTCGGTGCCGATCGCGGCCGCCGCCCTGGTCGCCGCCTCCCTCGTCAGCAATCTGCTGGGCGCCGGGATCGACTGGTTCGACCAGCACCAGGCCGCGCTCGCCTCGTACGTCGCGGCCGGACTGTTCGCGGCCTCCCTGTCGGTGGTCACCTTCCTCGAACTGCTCGACGCCCGCACCCCGCGCGCGCGGTCGCCGCTCGAGGGACTGCGCCGCCCGAGGACGGGCACCGGCATCGACAAGGGCCGCACCGGCGCGATCCCGCTCCTGGTGCCGGCCTGCGCCGCGGTCGCCGGCGCGATCTCGGCCGCCGTCGCCGTCTCCGTGCTGGAGGCCAAGGACCTGGGCGGCGGACCGGTGACGTACGGGCTGCTCGTGCTGGCCCTGACCGGCGGTGTCGTCGTCGGTATCCGCACAGCCCCCTCACTGCTCCCCTCGCTGTCGCGGCGCAGGCTGCTCGCCATCGCGATCGCCTTCACCGGGGTCGCGCTGCTGGTCGCCGGACTCGTACCCGACGTCACCACCGTGCTGCTGATCGTGGCCTTCGCCGGCGTCGGCGCGGGTGTCGCCGCGAACACCGGGCACGCGCTGCTCGACCAGGAGGCCGAGGACTACCGGCGCGCCCGCACGACCGAGCACCTGCACGCGGTCGTTCGGGTCTTCGTGGCGGTCGGCGCGATCGTGGCGCCGCTGGTGGCCGCCGGGATCGGCCCGCACCGCCTGGAAAACGGCAAGTTCGTGTTCGCGCACGGCGGCGCCGCCTTCACGCTGATGCTGGTGGGCGCGCTCCTGCTGCCCGTCGCCGCCATGGTGCTCGCCAAGGTCGACGACCGGTCCGGGGTGCCGCTGCGCCAGGACCTGCTGGACGCGCTGCGCGGCGGCGACGACCCGGCGCAGATTCCCGCGACGAGCGGATTCTTCATCGCCCTGGAGGGCGGCGACGGCGCCGGCAAGTCCACCCAGGCGCAGGCGCTCGCCGACTGGATCCGGGCCAAGGGCCACGAGGTCGTGGTGACCCGCGAGCCGGGCGCCACGCCGGTCGGCAAGCGGCTGCGCTCGATCCTCCTGGACGTGTCGTCCGCGGGTCTCTCGCACCGCGCCGAGGCCCTGCTGTACGCCGCCGACCGCGCGGAGCACGTCGACACGGTGGTGCGGCCCGCGCTGGAGCGGGGCGCCGTCGTCATCTCCGACCGTTACATCGACTCCTCCGTGGCCTACCAGGGCGCGGGCCGTGACCTGTCCCCGACGGAGATCGCCCGGATCAACCGCTGGGCGACGGACGGGCTCGTACCGCATCTGACGGTTCTGCTGGACGTGTCGCCGGAAGCCGCCCGCGAGCGGTTCACCGAGGCGCCCGACCGGCTGGAGTCGGAGCCGGTCGAGTTCCACACGCGCGTGCGGTCCGGTTTCCTGACGCTCGCCGCCGCCGACCCGAGCCGCTATCTGGTCGTCGACGCCGCGCAGGAGCCGGAGGCCGTCACCACGGTCGTACGGCACCGGCTCGACGTGATGCTGCCCCTCTCCGAGGCCGAGGTGAAGGCCCAGGAGGAGGCCCGCAGGGCGGCCGAGGAGGAAGCCCGGCGCAAGGCCGAGGAAGAGGCCGCCCGCAAGGCGGAGGAGGAGCGCCTGGAGCGCGAGCGCCAGGCACAGCTCGCGAAACTGCGCGCCGAGGAGGAGGAGCGCAAGCAGCGCGAGCTGGAAGAGGCTCAGCGGCGCGAGGCCGAGCGCCAGGCGGAGGAGGCCCGGCAGCGCGCCGAGGAGGCCCGCCGCCGCGCCGAGGAGGAGCGGGTCCGGCTTCTCGCCGAGGAACAGACCCGTGCCGCCGAGGCGGAGCGGGTGCGCAGGCAGGCCGAGGAGGAGGCGCGGCTGCGTGCCGAGGCCGAGGCGCGCCGCGTGGAGAAGCAGCGGAAGGCCGAGGAGGCGTTGCTGCGGGCCGAGGAGGCCCGACGGCTCGCCGCGGAGGCGGCTGCCGCTTCGGCGGCCGCGGCGGCTTCGGCCGAGGCCGCGGTGTCGAGCGCGGGTACCGGGGCCGGTCCGAGGACTGGTGCCCCGACCGGTTCGGGCGCCGGTGCCGGGACACGGCGCGACGCCGCTGAGGCTTCGACCCCCTCGGCATCTCCGTCCGCGTCCGCTTCCGGGTCTGCCTCCGCGGCTTCACGGACCGCGGCGTCCTCCGTCTCGGACAACGAGTCGACGCTGCCCACACCGGTCGTGACCGACCGGGCGTCCGGCGGGCCGGCTGACGAGACCGCCGTGCTGCCGCCGGTACGACCGGGTGCGGGCCGCGCGGGTACGCGTCCGGGGGCGCGCTCGGCGTCACGCCCCGATGTCGAGGACACGGCCACGCTGCCGAAGCCGCCGGTGCCGGGCGGGGCGGCCGACGAGACGGCGGTGCTGCCGCCCGTCTCCGCGGGGCCACGCGCGGCCGACGAGACGGCGGTCCTTCCTCCGGTGCGGGACCCACGTGCCGGGGCCGACGGGCCGTCCGACGATCCCGCGGACCGGATGCCCCGGGGCTACTTCCGCGACGAGCGGCCGGCAGCGCGGCCGGCGGCGGGGCCGGAGGGTCCCGTCGACCGCACGCGAGAACTGCCGCAGGTGGACGAGACGGGTGCCCCGCGCCGCAGGCCCCGCCCCGACTGGGCCGAGGAGACCCCGCTCGACGACCTCCCGACCCTGGCGGACGAACTGCTGGGCCCGCGCGAGGACGACGAGGACTGGGACGAGGGACAGGGGCGCGGCGGGCGGCGCCGCTAGGACGTGCCGGCCGTCGCGGGGCGGACGAGGCCGCTGCGGGCCTGGAGCGGACCCGGGACGGGTGCGGGCACGTACCCGGACCTGGGAACTGGTGAGAGCACGCACCCGGACTTGGGAACTGGTGCGGGCGCGTACCCGGACCTGGGACTGGTGCGGGTGCGGGCCCGGGCCCGCACCCGGATCACCCTGGTCGCCGGTCGCCGGTCGTCACGGGGGCTGCCGCGGGCAGCTCTCGCCGTGGCCCGTCGGGCCCGATCGTCAGTGGCGGCCATTGTCAGTGGCGACCCGCACAATGGACGACGCAAGACAAAGTGCGACGGAAGGGCGGAGCCCATGCCTGTGTGGGACGACCTGGCGGGCCAGGAGAAGGTGAGCGAGCAGCTCGCCGCCGCTGCCCGGGACGCCGACGCCCTCGTCACGGCCGTCGCCGCGAGCGCCCCGCCCCCCGAGGCGTCCAAGATGACGCACGCCTGGCTGTTCACGGGGCCGCCCGGCTCGGGCCGTTCCACGGCGGCGCGCGCGTTCGCGGCCGCGCTGCAGTGCGTGAGCCCCGACCGCGCGCTCGGCGGCATTCCCGGCTGCGGGTTCTGCGACGGTTGTCATACGAGCCTGGTCGGCACCCACGCCGATGTGGAGGTCGTCCGCACGGACCTGCTCTCCATCGGCGTCAAGGAGACCCGCGACCTGGTCCGCCGCGCCCAGCTGTCCCCGGCCGTCGGCCGCTGGCAGGTCATCGTCCTGGAGGACGCGGACCGTCTCACGGAGGGCGCGGGCAATGTCCTGCTGAAGGCCGTCGAGGAGCCCGCTCCCCGAACGGTCTGGCTCCTCTGCGCGCCGTCCATCGAGGACGTCCTGCCCACCATCCGCTCCCGTTGCCGGCTTCTCACGCTGCGCACGCCGCCGGTGGAAGCGGTGGCCGACATCCTCGTACGACGTGACGGCATCGAGCCCGACGTCGCCGCGGCCGTCGCGCGCGCGACGCAGGGCCACATCGGGCGGGCCCGCCGCCTCGCCACGGACCCGAGCGCCCGTCAGCGGCGCGCCGCCGTCCTCAAGCTCCCGCTGCGGATCGACGACGTCGGTGGCTGCCTCAAGGCGGCGCAGGAGCTGATCGACACGGCTTCGGAGGACGCGAAAACGCTCGCCGAGGAAGTCGACGTCAAGGAGACCGAGGACCTGAAGACGGCGCTCGGCGCCGCTCAGGGCGGCCGGATGCCGCGCGGCACGGCGGGTGTCATGAAGGAGCTCGAGGACCGGCAGAAGCGCCGAAGAACGCGTACGCAGCGCGACAGCCTCGATCTGGCCCTGATCGACCTCACCGGCTTCTATCGCGACGTACTCGCCGTCCAGTTCGGCTCCCGCCTGGCCATCGCCAACGCGGAGGCGGGGGACACGCTGGAGCGGCTGGCTCGAGGCAGCTCGCCGGAGTCGACCCTGCGCCGGATCGACGCGATCGCCGCGTGCCGGGAAGCACTCGACCGCAACGTCGCCCCGCTGCTCGCGGTGGAGGCGATGACCATGGCGCTGAGAGCGGGCTGAGCCCCGTGCGCGCGCCCCGGCAGGCCGTTCGCCGGGCCGGTCCGTCCCGCCAGGAGGCGACGCCACCGGCGGCGGGTTGACCGAGTCACTCGTACGGGCCGCTTCGGCGACTGAAGGTGATCGATTGATCGCGCAAGGTTACGCTCGCGAGATGCACATGAGGCGCAATTCCCGGCCGTCCCGACCCCTCCGCAGGAGTGGCGTACTGCTGGCCTCCGTGGCGCTGCTCATCTCCGCCTGCTCCTCCGGGAGTTCCACGACGACGGCCGCGTCGACGAGTGCCGTGCTCACCGCGCTGCCGCGGGCCACGCCGACGGCGCTCTCGCCGTACTACGAGCAGAAGCTGAACTGGCGCAGCTGCGGTGTCCCCGGCTTCGAGTGCGCCACGATGAAGGCGCCGCTCGACTACGCGAAGCCGGGCGCGGGAGATGTCCGGTTGGCGGTCTCCCGCAAGAAGGCCACGGGGCCGGGCAAGCCGCTGGGTTCGCTGCTGGTCAACCCGGGCGGGCCGGGCGGTTCGGCGATCGGCTACCTCCAGGCGTACGCCGGGATCGGATATCCGGCGGAGGTCCGTGCCCGCTACGACATGGTCGCGGTCGACCCGCGCGGGGTGGCCCGCAGCGAGCCGGTCGAGTGCCTCACGGGCCGTGAGATGGACGCGTACACGCAGACGGACACCACGCCGGACGACGGCCGGGAGACGGATCAGCTCGTCGGGGCGTTCAAGAAGTTCGCCGAGGGCTGCGGCGCGCGCTCGCCCGAGCTGCTCCGGCATGTCTCCACGGTCGAGGCCGCCCGCGACATGGACATTCTGCGGGCCGTGCTGGGGGACAAGAAGCTGAACTACGTGGGGGCGTCGTACGGGACGTTCCTGGGGGCGACGTACGCGGGCCTCTATCCCGACCGGGCGGGCCGGCTGGTGCTGGACGGCGCGCTGGACCCGTCCCTGACCGCGCGCAAGCTGAACGAGGAGCAGACGGCGGGGTTCGAGACGGCGTTCCAGTCCTTCGCGAAGGACTGCGTACGGCACAGCGACTGCCCGCTGGGCGACGCGGGCACGAGCCCGGACCAGGTGGGCAGGAACCTGAAGGCGTTCTTCCAGCAGCTGGACAAGACGCCCATCCCGGCGGGTGACGCGGACGGCCGCAAGCTCGGAGAGGCGCTCGCGACGACCGGGGTGATCGCGGCGATGTACGACGAGACGGCGTGGCCGCAGCTGCGGGACGCGCTCACCTCCGCGATGAAGCGGAACGACGGCGCGGGGCTGCTCGCCCTCTCCGACAGCTACTACGAGCGGGACGCCGACGGCCAGTACGCGAACCTGATGTCCGCCAACGCCGCCGTGAACTGCCTCGATCTGCCGGCCGCCTTCTCCGGCCCGGACCAGGTGCAGGAGTCGCTGCCCGCGTTCGAGAAGGCGTCCCCCGTCTTCGGTGAGGGCCTGGCCTGGGCCTCCCTGAACTGCGCGTACTGGCCCGTGAAGAACACCGGCGAACCCCACCGCATCGAGGCGAAGGGCGCGGCGCCCATCCTTGTCGTCGGCACGACCCGCGACCCGGCGACCCCGTACCCGTGGGCCCAGTCCCTCGCCTCCCAGCTCTCCTCCGGGACCCTCCTCACCTACGTCGGGGACGGCCACACCGCCTACGGCCGCGGCAGCTCCTGCATCGACTCCACGATCAACCGATACCTCCTCCAGGGCACCCCTCCACAGAAGGGAAAGCGCTGCTCATAGCGCTGCCGCGCACCCCTGGAGTGCATGCCCCGGGGCCTGTGCGGAGCACCCTCGGAAACTGTGTAGACTTACCGACGTTGCTGATCGCACCATAGGTGTGGGCAGCGCGCCGCCTTAGCTCAGATGGCCAGAGCAACGCACTCGTAATGCGTAGGTCTCGGGTTCGAATCCCGAAGGCGGCTCTGTAGAAGCCTCAGGACTCACTCGCCGTGACCTGGGGCTTTTGCTTTGCCCGGACGCGGTGGAGACGCCGGGCACGGGTCGCGCGGCGGTCCCCGGTCTCAGTCTCAGTCGGGGGCCCAGGGGCAGGTCCGCATGAACTGCGAAGCCGGCGAGCTGTCCCCCCGAAGCGAGAACGCGTGAACATCTCTCTCGGTACGCCGCAGCCCGCGCGGTTCCGGTTCGCGGCTTGAGGCTGGTCCGTGGGATGCCTGCGGCCGTCCTCCGGTCCTTCCCACGGTCACGCCAGGCGCGACTGCGGCCCCATCCGATGGTCGGCCGACGAGGCGCGAGTCGTCTCCGCATCACAGGACGGCATCCCAGGGCTCCCTGTTTCCGCAGGTCAACAGGGGTGGGATGGTCCCACTGTCCCGGGTGTGACGGCAGCTGTTGTCGGGGGTCCCCGGCGTCCTGGAATCTGTGGACGTCGCACCGGCCGAGGCGGCACGACCGCCCCGCCGGCAGCACGACAACAACCACCCAGCGCCAGTGCACCGGGACACCTCTGTGCCCGGGCGGCGTTCGGCGCCTCGCACCACCCGCCGTCCCACGACGCAGAGAACACCCGTGTTCGGACCAGAGAAGGAAGCCACAACATGAACAGGAACACCCCCGCACGCCGTCGTCCGGGCCGCCGCGTGGCCGTCGCCGCCGGCCTCCTCGTGGCCGTCGGGCTCGGTCTGTCGACGCAGGTGGCGGCGCAGGCCGCCGTCCCCGCACCCGCCAAGGCATCCGCGAAGGCGTCCACCGCTCTGCGGTCGGTCAGCGGCTCCAACGGTGACGTGGTGACCCAGGTCGCCGACTTCTACGGCGCGTACATCGACGCGAAGGACGACGCCGTGGGCCCGGACGCCGCGCTGGCCAAGGCGCTGCGCGCGCACTATCTGACGCCCGCCTTCGCCAAGCGGCTGGAGGCGTGGGAGAAGAAGAACAAGGCGGACGGCGTCCTGCGTGCCCAGAACGTCCCGGTGCGGTGGACGGTGAGCGAGGGCGGCAACGGCCTCGAGGTCGTCGTCACCCTGACCTTCGGCGGCGGGGAGTCGCCGACGACGACGAACAGGTTCGTCGTGAAGCAGGAGCCGACCGGCCACATCACCGACATCCGCACCACGAGCACCGCCCCCAAGAAGGCGTCCGCGAAGGCGTCCGCCGCGGTGCGGTCGGTCAGTGGCAGGACGGGCGACTCGGTGACCCGGGTCGCCGACTTCTACGGCGCGTACGTCGACGCGAAGGACGCCCCCGTGGGCCCGGACGCCGCGCTGGCCAAGGCGCTGCGCGCGCACTATCTGACGCCCGCCTTCGCCAAACGGCTCGGGGCCTGGGAGAAGAAGAACCAGGTGGACGGTGTCCTGCGTGCCCAGAACGTTCCGGTGGACTGGACGGTGCGCGAGGGTGCCGACAGCCGCGAGATCGTCGTCACCCACACCTTCGGCGGCGGGGAGTCGCCGACGGTGGGGACCAACCTCGTCGTGGAGCTGGAGCCGGTGTTCGGCGACGTCACCGACATCCGCACCACGAGCGCCCGCTGAGACGGCAGCCGCTCCGCCTGGTCCGCTTCCGGCTTCGGCCGGGGGTGGGACCGGCAGCGCTGATGGCCCACACCGGCGGGCCCCACTCCGCGGTGCACCGAGACGGCGGAGGATGGACGGAGCGCTGCCCAGGCCGATCGGAGGCAGTCCGTGGGCGGCGCGCACCCACCTACGGATCAGGGGCTTACGCCGGCGGAGTCCTGTGGCGGGCTCTTGAGAAGGCGCTCGGCACCACACAAGGTCGCCGGTTGCTCCGTCTTCGCCTTCCGGGTCGGTCAGTGGCCGTCCTGGTGGTGGGACGAGACCGGGATGGTCTCCTTGCGGAAGTAGGACGGGCGGAACGCGCCGTACAGGAGCATCAGGACGGCGCCGAGCAGGAGCGCGCCGATGCCGGTGACGAAGACGCCGCCGAGTTGCCAGTGCGGCGGGAAGGGCATGGTCCACGAGGTGCTGCCGTAGTCCGCGGCGGCGTACACCACGCAGGCGTTGAGGAAGAAGTAGAGGAGCAGGGCGCCGCCGAGGCCCGGCATGATCCCGCGTGTCCAGAGGTCGCGTGGGCTGCGGGTCAGGACCTTGCGGTAGTACCAGACGCAGGCGAAGCCGGTGAGGCCGTAGTAGAAGGCGATCATCAGGCCGACCGAGCCGATGGAGTCGGCCAGGACGTCTTCGCTCACCTGGGTCAGCATGACGTAGAAGGCGATCGAGGCCAGGCCCATGCCGACGGTGGACCAGGTCGGGGTGAGGAAGCGGGGGTGGATGCGGGCGAAGCGCGCCGGGAGGGCTTTGAACGACGCCATGGACAGGGTCGTGCGGGCCGTGGGGAGGATGGTCGTCTGGGTGGAGGCAGCCGCCGAGGTGAGGACCATCACGATCAGGAGCTTGGTGGCGACCTGGCCCCAGCCCCCGGTGCCGAAGACCTCGGCGCCGAGGCTGGAGAGGACGTCTCCGGAGTTGTCCGGGTTGCCCAGGCCGATGCCGTCCTCGCCCACCCCGGCGAACGCCTGCGCGGACGTGGTGACCATGAGGTAGACGAGCAGCAGGATGACGGTGGAGATGACGGCGGCGCGGCCCGGGGTGCGGTCGCGGTCCATGGTCTCCTCGTTCACGGACACGGCGGTGTCCCAGCCCCAGTAGATGAAGACTCCGGCGAGGATGCTCTTGGTCAGGTCGTCGAACGAGTTGATCTCGAAGGGGTTGAACCACGACCACGAGATCTCCGACGAGACGTTCGGCGCGGTACCGCCGTACACCTTGACCAGCGCGGTGACCGCCAGCAGGCACAGCACCACGATCTCGATGGTGAGCAGCACCTTCTGCAGGCTGGCCGAGAGCTCGATGCCGATGTAGCAGATCAGGGTCATCACGGCGATCCACAGGACGCCGACCACGGTGACCCAGAACGTGTTCTCCGCCAGCCCGTCCGCGCCCACGAGCTGGAAGCCGTACGAGCCGGCGATCTGGGCCAGGTTGGCCATCACGATGATGTCGGCCGCGACGATGCCCCATCCGCCCAGCCATCCGGTACGGGGGCCGAACGCGCGGGCCGCCCACGTGAACGTGGTGCCGCAGTCGGGGTCGGCCCGGTTCAGTTCCTTGTAGCCGTAGGCGATCAGGAACATCGGGATGAAGGCGAGGACGATCACGATCGGTGACTGGAAGCCCACGATCCCGACGATGACGCCGAGGGTCGCCGCGAGGCTGTAGGCGGGAGCGGTGGAGGCCAGCCCGATCACCGTGCTGGAGAACAGGCCCAGGGCGCCACCCTTGAGGCCCTTGTCCGTGGTGCCCGGCCCCTGCGGCGGGGGCAGTGGTGCGGGCGGCGGGACGGATGGTGAGCTCATGGCGCCCTCCGGAACCTTGTGGCGCCCGCCGGTGGTGGACGGGATGCCCGCTGTTCCCGGCTCGGGAGACCTCGGGGATCCTCGGGAGCGCCGGGGAAGTCCGGGGCACCGGGCCGCTCTCACCAGCATGAACCCGCTCGCCGACAACCGGTAGTCGAGCCCGGGGCGCGTACGCGGGCTGACCGGGCCCGCGCGGTGCCATCCTGCGGGAATGACGGGATCCAGCGCGGCGGGCGGCGGGTACTCCGGTACTCCGCTCGCCCGGAAGATCGGCATCAAGGCGGGGCAGCGGGTCCGGCTGACCCATGGGCCGCGGGACTGGGAGATCCCCGGACTGCCCGAGGACTGCGAGGTCGAGGACGGCGGCCCGAAGGGGGCGGACGTCACCGTCGCCTTCTTCCGGGAGCGCGCGGAACTGGCGGCGGGGGCGGCCGAGTTGGTCCGGGACCTGTCCGACAGGGCCATGCTCTGGATCGCCTGGCCCCGCCGGGCGGCCGGGCACGTCAGCGACATCACGGAGAACGATCTGCGGGACCTGTTCCTGCCGCTCGGCGTCGTCGACGTGAAGGTGGCGGCGCTGGGGGAGGACTGGTCGGGGCTGAAGTTCGTCCGGCGCAAGGAGAACCGGCGCTCCTGACGGTGGACGTATGGGCGTAGATCAGGACGTACGCGCGGCGGACGTGAGGGCGTACGTGAGGGGTCGTCCCGGTGAACGACTAGCATCGCGGCACAGTTGTCGGCCGGGATGGGGTGGGTGTCGTGTCACAGGCGGAGGAGGGGCCGCGGATCGCCGTTGCCGTGGTCACCATGGGCAACCGGCCCGTCGAGGTCGACGCACTGCTCACCTCCGTGGCCAAGCAGGACGTGGCGCCCACCCGGATCGTGATCGTCGGCAACGGCTGTCCGCTGCCCGAGTTCGCCGAGCGCCTCGGCCTGCCGGGAGAGGTGACCGCCATCGAACTGGACGACAACCTCGGCTGCCCCGGTGGCCGCAATGTCGGGCTGAGCCGGCTCCGTGAGTTCGGGGACGTGGACGTCGTCGTCGAGCTCGACGACGACGGGCTGCTCGTCGACGCCGACGTGCTGCGCAAGGTGCGCGACCTGTACGCCGCCGGGCCGCGGCTCGGCATCGTCGGGTTCCGCATCGCCGACGAGCACGGTGAGACGCAGCGCCGCCATGTGCCGAGGGTCGGGGCCAAGGACCCGATGCGCGGCGGTCCGGTCACCGGCTTCCTCGGGGGCGGCCACGCGCTGTCCATGCCGATGCTGGCCGAGACCGGGGACTGGCCCGCCGAGTTCTTCTTCGCGCACGAGGAGACCGACCTCGCCTGGCGGGCCATCGACGCCGGCTGGACCGTCCTGTACGAGCCCGGACTGCTCCTCCAGCACCCCAAGACCTCGCCCGCCCGGCACGCCATCTACTACCGGGTGACCGCCCGTAACCGGGTCTGGCTCACCCGCCGCAGGCTGCCCCTGGCGCTGATACCGGTGCACCTGGGGATCTGGATCGTGCTCACGCTCCTGCGGACGCGGTCGGCCGGCGGGCTGAAGGCCTGGTTCGGCGGATTCGCCGAGGGGCTGCGGCAGTCCGGCGGAGAGCGACGCCCGATGCGGTGGCGGACGGTGTGGCGGCTCACCCGCCTCGGGCGCCCGCCCGTCATCTAGGCAGGTCCTCAGGCCGGGCGGGTGCGGGCCCCGGCTCGCAGGCCCTGGAACGGACGGAGGCCCCGGTCGATCACCTCGACGACGGGGCCTCTCACGTCCCCGGATCCGGCCACGGCGGCGACACTCCCCCGAGTTACGCGTAGTACGCGCGCACCGTCGGGCCAGATCCGATGTATTGATCAGATCAGGCCCCGCCAACGGATCGCTAACATGAGGCCAACGGTTCCTTGGGGAACGATCAGTCGGTCGGCGTGAAATCGTCTCGAGAAGGCGGGAACTCGCCGTGGTGCGCGGCCGGAGCGGCCGGGCGGAGAGGCAGTGGGCGGCGAGATGCGGAACGGGCTGCGGTTCGGGCTGCTGGGGCCGCCGGTCCTGTACGACGCCGACGGCGGGGTCGACTCGATCGGCAGCGGCAAGACGCGTGCCCTGCTGGCCGCGCTCCTCCTCGAACCGGGCCGGGTCGTCTCCGTCGACGTCCTCAAGGACGCGCTGTGGGGCGGGGCGCCGCCCGCCTCCGCCCAGGCGTCCCTGCAGAACCACGTGACCCGGCTGCGCCGTCTCCTGGACGATCCGGAACGGCTGCGCGCCGTACCGCCGGGGTACGTCCTGCGGGTCGGCGAGGGCGAGTTGGACGTCCGCGTCTTCGAGCGGCACGCCACCTTCGCGCGCGACGCGCACGCCGAGCGGGACTGGGAACGGGCGCTGCGCGAGTCCACCGCCGCGCTCGCGCTGTGGCGCGGCACCCCGCTGAGCGGCCTGCCGCCCGAGACCGGCGGACACGCCTTCGTCCAGCGTCTGGAGGAGGCCCGGCTGCTGGTCCTGGAGTGGCGGTACGAGGCGGAGCTGTGCCTTGCCCCGACGGCCTCCCGACTCGACCGGCTGGCACCGGAGCTGGCCGCCCGCACGGCCGAGCATCCGCTCCGCGAGTCCTTCCACCGGCTTCTGATGCTCGTCCTGCACCGCACCGGACGCCAGGCCGAGGCCCTCGCCGTCCACCGCGACCTGCGGGCCCGCCTGGTGGAGGAACTCGGCGTCGAGCCGGGACCCGCCGTGCGCAGGGCACACCTGGAGATCCTGCGGGACAGCTACCGGGGCCCGGACGGGCGCCGGGACGGCGACGCGGGCGGGGGCGGGGACGGTTTCGCGGAAGGGGGCCGGGACGGTGACGTGGGCGGGCGCCGGGACGGTTTCGAGGATGCGGTCCGGGAAGGTGAGGGGGGCAGCCTGGACGCGGATGTGGCGCCTCGCCCCGCCCAACTCCCTCCGCCCCCGGCGTACTTCACAGGTCGCGAGGACATTTACGATCGACTGCGACTGATTCTGGACCCGGGCCTCCCGGTGGATCCGGAAGGTCCGGCGCGCCCCAAAGGCGGGTTCGGCGGCGCCGCGTCCGGCAGCACCGCGTTCACAGGCGCGCGCGGCGACGCGAGGTTCGCGGGGGCGATCACCGGGATGCCCCCTGTCGCGGTGATCAGCGGGATGGCCGGCGTCGGCAAGAGCGCGCTCGCGCTGTACGTCGCACACGGACTGAGGGAACGATTCCCCGACGGTCAGCTGTACGTCAACCTGCACGGCGCCACCCCCGGCATGGCCCCGCTCACCGCCGGTCAGGCGCTCGCCGCGCTCCTGCGCGACCTGGGCGCGGAACCCCGGCGCATCCCCGAACACCCCGACGCGGCGGCGGCGTTGCTCCGCTCGATGCTCGCGCCCACCCGCACCCTCATGGTGCTGGACGACGCGGCGCACGCCGCACAGGTGCGGCCGCTGCTGCCGGCGGGCGCCGGCTGCGCGGTGATCGTGACGAGCCGCTCGCCGCTCACCGCCCTCGACGGCGCCGACCGGTTCCCGCTCGCGCCGCTGACGAAGGAGGACAGCGCGGCACTGCTCCGCGCGGTCTCCGGCCGCCGGGACGGACTCGACGGCGGGCACCCCCTCGTCGAACTCACCGGCCGGCTGCCGCTCGCCCTCCGTGTCGTCGCGGCCCGCCTGGCCGCCCGTCGCGCGCTCACCCCGGACGTTCTCGCCGGTCAACTGGCCGCCACGGAAGGGCGGTTGCATCATCTGGAGTACGACGATCTGAGCGTGCGCCGCTCGCTCGCCGTCGCGCACGACGCTCTGCGTGCCTCCGAGCGTGAGGCCGACCGGGACGCGGCGCTCGCCCTGTGCCGGATCGGCGCGCTCGACCTGCCCGTCTACGGAGCCGCCCTCGTCGCCCGCCTCACCGGCACCGACGAACGCCGTGCCGAGGCCGCGCTCGACCGCCTCGTCGACGTCGCCCTCCTGGAGGAGACGGCCTACGGCCGCTACGCGCCCCATGACCTCGTACGAGATTTCGCCCGGGAGATCGCGGGCGCGGCGGAGTGCGTCGTCGCGACGGCGGGCGCGGGCGCTCGGGCCGCCGGGGTCGGCGGGGCCTCCGGCATACCCGGCGGGGTCGTCGCCTCCCGAGGTCACGGGCCTGCCGCCCCGGGCGGTCACGGAAGTGCCGTTCCCCTCGGTCATGGCGCGGTCGTCGCGGAGCGCGCCCTGCGCTGGTACGCCGGTGTCGCCGCCCGTTCCCTGGAGGCGATCCTCGAACCCGGTCTCGACCGGGAGGACCGCAGCCGGCCGACCGCCTCGCAGCCGGCCGGGCACGCGGCGGACGTCGCGGCCACGCCCCCGTTCTGTTCGGCGCGAGAGGCCTTCGCCTGGGGTGACACGGAACTGTCGAACGTGGTCGCGCTGGCGGAGCGGTACGCGGAGACCTCGCCGTACGTCCCCCTGCTGGCCCGCATGCTCAACCCGTACATCCAACGCAGTGGCCGTGTAGCCGAGTTGGAAGTCCTCCAGCGGGCCGCGCTCGACGCGGCGCGGCGCCTCGGCGACGAGGCCGCCGAGGCGTACGCGCTCGGGGATCTCGGAGGTCTGCACTTCGTGACGGGCCGGGTGGGCGAGGCACTGGCCCTGAACGACCAGGCGCTCGCGATCTGGCGCCGACTCGGGGTGCTGTCCTGGATGCGGCGGGGGCTGAACAACCGGGGCATGCTGCTCGAAAGCCTCGGCCGTTACGCCGAGTCCAGTGAGGCCCTGCTCCAAAGTCTCCAGTTCTCGCGGGAGTTGGGCGACCCGCAGATGGAGGCCATCACCTACAGCCACCTCGGCAACCTGTACGAGCACACCGATCCACGGGCCGCCATCGATCACCACAAGCGCAGCCTCGCCATCGGTGACGCCGTGCAGGACGTGATCATCCGGCACTCCGCGCACTGCAACATCGGCTACGCCCATCTCACGCTCGGCGAACCGGCCGCCGCCGTACCGCACTTCGAGGAGAGCCTGCGCATCCTGGGGGGCCACGGCGACTGGCACGGCGAGTCACAGACCCGGCTCGGTCTGGTGCGCGCCCTGCGGGGCGTCGGCCAGTGGGAACGGGCCGCGCGCGAGTGCGATCTGCTGCTGTGCCGCGCCGACCGTCGCGCCGACCGGTACACCGGGGGCCTCGCCCGCCATCAGCAGGGGCTGCTGCTGCGGGAGAGGGGCGACGCCGAAGCGGCGTATCAGGAGTGGGCATCGGCGCTGGAAGCGCTGGAGGAGACGGACAGCCCGGTGGCGGGCGAACTACGGAAGCTGCTCGCGACGTAGCGCTGCCCACCGCCGATCCCTCCACCACCGCCGATCCCTCCACCCTCGCCGATCCCTCCACCCTCGCCGTACGCTTCCGCGCTCGCCGTACGCTTCCGCGCTCGCCGTACGCCGACGCCCTCGCCGTACGCTTCCGCCCTCGCCGTACGCCGTTGCCAGCGCTGTTCGCCGACGCCCTCGCTGCTCGCCGGTGCTGTTCGTCGACGCTCTCGCCGTACGTCGGCGCTGTTCGCCGGCGCCCTCGCTGTCGCCGTTGCCGACCCCACCGTCTTCGCCGTCCCGTACGGAATCCGGGGCCGAGAGGCCAGGCCGACAGACCAGGAGGCCGCGCGGGCGGGCTACTTGGCGTCCGCGTAGCACCGCACGACGGCCGTCGTGAACGGAAAACGGACCGGTGTCTCCCCGAAGGTGAGGCGGCCCGCGAGTTCGGCCGCGTCGCGGATGGCGGCCACCACGGTGTCGGTCTCCTCCTCGGGGCAGTGCACGATCACCTCGTCGTGCTGGAAGAAGACCAGCTCGGCGGCGAGCTGGGAGCAGGTGCGGCGCAGTGCCGCCAGCACCAGCAGGGCCCAGTCGGCGGCGCTGCCCTGCACGACGAAGTTGCGGGCGAACCGTCCGCGGGCGCGGGAGTCGGAGGAGGCGTAACCGGGCACCCAGCCCTGGTCGACGGGGGTGTCCACGGGATCGTCCTGCGGGATGCCCGCCTCTTCCCCGCTGTCCTCGCCCGCCCCGGCCGCCGGCGGGCAGGTCCGCCCGAGCCAGGTCCGCACGAGGCGCCCCTCCTCGCCGGCGCGGGCCGCGTCGTCGACGTAGGCCACGGCCTGGGGGAAACGGCGGCGGAGCAGTGCGAGGTTCTTCAGCCCGTCGCCGGACGTCTGGCCGTAGACGGCGCCGAGCACGGCGAGTTTGGCCTGCGCGCGGTCGCCGGAGAAGGCCCGGTCCGACACCGACTGGTAGAGGTCGCTCTCGCGGCCCGCGACCTCCATCAGGCCGGGGTCGCGCGAGATGGCGGCGAGGATGCGGGGCTCCATCTGGTCGGCGTCGGCGACGACCAGCCGCCAGCCGGGGTCGGCGACGACGGCGCGCCGGATCACCTTGGGGATCTGGAGGGCGCCGCCGCCGTTCGTCACCCAGCGTCCGGTGACCGTCCCGCCCGGCAGGTATTCGGGCCGGAACCGGCCGTCGCGCACCCAGTCCTGGAGCCAGGACCAGCCGTGGGCGACCCAGATGCGGTACAGCTTCTTGTATTCGATGAGCGGCTTCACGGCCGGATGGTCGATCGACTCGATCTCCCACCGCCGGGTGGACTTGACCTTGATCCCGGCCTGCGCGAACGCCTTGACGACGTCGGCGGGCAGATCGGGTCTGACCCGTCTGCCGAAGGCGGCGGAGACCTCGTCGGTGAGCTCGGCGAGGCGCCGGGGTTCACCGCCTCCGGTGTACCGCTCGCCGAGCAGTTCGTGCAGCACGTCCCGGTGGACGTCCGCGCTCCACGGCAGCCCCGACTGGTTCATCTCGGCGGCGACCAGCATCCCCGCGGACTCGGAGGCCGTGAGCAGCCGCATCCGTCCCGGATGCGCGGCCGTGTCGTGGCGGCGCTGCTGGTCGGCGTACACCGTGAGGAGATCCGCCAGCGGTACGTGGACCGGGCGCGGTTCGAAGAGGGAGGACTGCGAACCGGGCTCGGCGGAACGCTGCGGCGGGTCCGGCGGCACGGGGCCGCCGCGCAGTCTTGCCAGCGCGGCGGCCGCCGACCGGGGCTCGCCGAGCCGCCCCTCGTGTCCGAGCAGCAGGGTCTCGGCGGCCTCCATGTCGTAACACCGCTCCACTCGCACCCCCGTGGCGAGCAGTCTCGGATAGACATCGGCCGTCGACCGCCACACCCACCGGCTCACGTCCGGCCGGGTGCGCACGGCCTCGGCGAGGTCCGCCTCCCGGCGGACCGGCCCCGTGGGCAGCCCGTCCGGGCCGAGGGCGGCGATCTCCGCGCCGCCGTCCTCGGCCGGCGCGAGAGCCCAGCGCTCGGTCATGCTTCCGAGTCTCGCAGGGGGGTCTGACAATGCCCTCCGGCGACGCGGCGGGTGACGCGCCGGAACCCGCGGCCTCCCGCCGATCGTCGCCCTCGGCTACCCGTTTCCCTCCGCCGCCTTCTGCTGGACGAGCTCCTCGATCATGCGTCCGATGTGTGCCTCGGACGCCGCCTTGTCGACGCCGGCGGAGCTGAGGGCGCCCTCGCCGTTCTCGAACTCCAGGAGGGCGAGCAGGATGTGCTCGGTGCCGACGTAGTTGTGGCCGAGGCGGAGTGCCTCGCGGAAGGTGAGTTCCAGGACCTTCTTGGCGGCGGGGCCGTACGGGACCAGCTCGGGGACCTCGTCGACGGCGGGCGGGAGCGTCGCGGTGGCCGCCTCGCGGACCGCGTCCAGGGATACGCCCTGCGCGGTGATCGCCCGGGCGGCGAAGGCGTCGGGCTCGCTGAGCAGGCCGAGGACGAGGTGCGCGGGCAGTCCTTCGGTGCATCCCGTGGCCTTGGACTCGTCGTGCGCGACCATGACCACCTTGCGGGCCCGCTCGGTGTAGCGGCCGAACCCCTGGCTGGGATCGAGGTCCGCCTCCGCCTTCGGTACGAACCGCTTCTGCGCGGCCTGGCGGGTGACTCCCATGCTCCTGCCGATGTCCGTCCACGACGCCCCCGAGCGCCGCGCCTGGTCCACGAAGTGCCCGATCAGGTGGTCGGCCACGTCGCCCAGGTGATCCGCCGCGATCACCGCGTCCTGGAGCTGGTCGAGCGCGTCGCTGTGCACCTTCTTGATGGCCTCGATGAGGTCGTCGAGACGCACGGATGCCTTGCCGGGTGGATTCGTCGTCATGTGTCAACGGTAGGTTGACAGTCCATGGGTGTCAACCCGAAGTTGACACCTGTCCTGGTGGAGGCGTCCGCGAGTCGGGGGCGCTTCGGCGGCTCCGGTTGAGCGCTCCGGCGACCCGGGTGAGAGCTGAGCCGCCCCGACGAGTTGCGCTCACCCGGGGAGGGCTGCGCCGGCCCGGGGCTTGCGTCGGCCCGGGTCGGCCTGGAGGGTTGCGTCGGCCTGGGGGCGCACGGGCCGGGGGAGTCGCGCCGACCTGGAGAGCCGCGTCGGGCCGGGGAGTCGCGTCCGTCGACAGGACCGTTCCGTCACGTCCGGCGCCACGCTCCCGCCACCGACGCCCCCACCCCGATCACCAGGCACACCCCCACGCACCCCGACAGCGGCCCCCAGGGCACCACCACGCCCACCGGTGCCGACAACCGGCCCAGCGCTCCCGCCAGCCCCGCGAGATTCACCCCGGCGACGGCGGCCCCGAGTGCCGCGCCCACGCAGACCGCGAGCGCCGCCTCGCCCGCGACCACGCCCAGCGCCTGCGCCCGGGTGGCGCCCGCCCGGCGCAGGGACCGGAGCTCCGCACCCCGCGCGGAGGTGGCCATCAGGCAGGTGCCGGCGAGGGAGATCCCGGCGTAGACGAGGGCGATCCCCAGGACCACCAGGAACCCGAGCCGGGTCTGCGGGCCGCCGCGCGAGTGGGTCGCGGCCAGCCAGGCCGGGGTGGTGCGCACCGTGCCGCCGGACAGCCGCAGCGCGTGCGCGACCGTCGCCGGGTCGGCCCCGCGCAGCACCCGGGCGTCGAGGCGGTCGACGGTCGAACCCGGTGCGTTGGCCGCCGTCACGTACGCCCCGTTGTCGCCCGTGCCGCGTGCCAGGACGGCCGCGATCCGCAGCCGGGCGGGCCGCCCGTCACCCAGCCTGACGGAGACCCAGGAGCCCACCTCGTGGTGTTCCCACTCCTCGTCGACGACGATCGAGCGGTCGTCGAGATCGCGTACGTCGCCCGCGACCACCGGCAGCCGGGTCACCGACACGAACGCCGCCACGTCGCTCACCGCCCGCGCGTCCGACCGTAGGAGCGCGGTCCCTTCCTCGCGCACGAAGACGGCGGTCGACGCGGTCGCGGACACCGTCGCGCCGGGTACCGTCACCTTCTTCACATGCTCACCGGTGACGACGAACTGAGCCCGGGTCCGCTCCCGTGCCTCCGTCGCCCGCGCCTCCGTCACGGTCGCCGCCGAACCGAGGAGCGATCCGGCCAGCGCGACCGTCACCAGGACGGGAGCCGCCACGGCGGCGGTGCGCCGGACGGAGGCCGCCGCGTTCTCGCGGATCAGCAGCCCGTACGCGCGAGGGAGCCGGCGGAGCGGAAGCAGCCGTACGGCCGGACCCACCAGCATCGGCGCCAGCACGGCCACCGCCGTGATCAGCACCATCGGCTGCGTTGCGTAGGTCTTGCGCTTCAGCAGCGCCGCCGGGTCCGCGTACAGCGTCCAGGCCGTCAGCCCGAGTCCGGCCGTCAGCAGGACCACCCCGGTCACCCGCCGGGAGCGCGGCATCACGCCCGTGTCCACCGACGCCTCACGCAGCGCCTCCAGGGGGCCGGTCCGACCCGCCCGCCGCGCGGAGGCCCAGGCGCCCGCGAGGGCCACCGACACCCCTGTGCAGAAGGCGAGTTCGTACGGCCAGTACGTCCCGTCCCGCAGCGCGAACCAGGGCGGTGCCACCCCGCCGTCCACCAACGACCGTACGAGCAGGGGCGCTTCATGGCCGCCCAGCGCGCAGCCCGCCGCCGAGGCCGTGAGCCCCACCGCGAGCGCCTCCCCGAGCACGGTCCGCCGGACCTGCCCCGGCAGGGCGCCGACCAGGCGCAGCAGCCCGAACTCCCTTCGCCGCAGGGCCACTACGAACGCGAAGGTCGACGCCGTCACGAAGACCGAGACGAAGGCCGTCACTCCGGCCGCCGTGCCCAGCAGCGCGTCGACTCCGACCAGCGCCTCGGCGTCCCGCGCGGCGGAGGGGTCGGCCCGGTACCGTTCGTCGCCGGTGAGCACCCGGGCGCGGTCGCCGACGAGTCGTCGTACGGCCGCGACGGGAGCGTCGACGCCGACCGCGTCCCGGGCCGCGCCGTCCGTACGGACGCGTCCCAAGGTCCCGAGTTCGGCGATCAACGCGCTGTCCACAGGGTGTGGATGCGCCAGCGGCTTCGACGCCAGGGCGGTGTCCGGCCCCCGCCGGACCTCCATCGTGAGGGTGTCATGGCCCGTCACCACGACCGGCGAGGCCGCGAACCGGGTCGGCGGGCGCGTGGGCGGATCGAGCGCGGCGGCGAGGCCCAGCCCCATGGCCGTCATCACCGCCACCCCGAGCGTGACGGCGACGAAACACCCCAGAAGGGACGGCCAGCGCGACCGTAGCGACGCGATGCTCAGCACGCCACCCACTCCGCCCCGGCCTCCGTGTCCGTTCCGGTCTCCCCGGCCGGGCGATCCACGCTCACCCCGCCCGGCGGGACGGCACCCCGGAGATCCCGGCTCGCGGACCCGAGCCGTACGGAGGCCCGGAGGCATACGGAGGGCTGGAGGTCCGCAGGGGATCGGAGATGCGCGGGGGATGCGGGATGCGCGGGGGATCGGGGGTGTGCGGCGGTGTTCTGCATGGCTCCAGCGAACCGTCCGCCGGCCGCCGGGACACGACCACCAGGGGGCGTCCCGGGGGTGGGGCAGGCCCTACCTCGGGACCCGGCCGGCCCGTGACACGATCGGGGGATGAGTACGTCCAGCACCGTGGAGCGCGCCTTCGCGGCCGCCCTCTACGCCGACTCCGAATCGGCCCTCGACACCGGCGCCTCCCTGCTCGCCGCCGATCCGGCTTCCGACGCCGAACTCGCCCGGCGCGGTGAGGAGTTCGTCGCGGCGGCCTGGCGGCGCGGCTGGCAGCCCGCCGATGTCGTACGGATCGTGCGGCGCGACCTGGACGACGTGCACGTACGCCTGGTGACGTCCTCGATCCTCAAGGAGCGGGAAGGGGACCGCTCGGCCAGGGGCCCGCGCTGGGCGGCCCAGCTCGACGAGCTGGAGGCCGAGCCCCACGACGTCCGCACCGACCGCTTCTCCCGCGCCACCGCGGTCCTGGAGCTCTACCGTCTGCTCCTGCGCCTGCCCGCCATCGAGCCGCTGGACGCGCCGCGGGCGGTGACCACGGCGGCCGCGCCGCAGGAGACGCGCATGCTCACCCGCATCCGTGCCCTGCTGGCGAAGGCGGAGGCGACCGGGTTCCCGGAGGAGGCGGAGGCACTCAGCGCCAAGGCGCAGGAGCTGATGGCGCGGCACAGCATCGACGAGGCACTGCTCGCCGCCCGGACCCACGCGAAGGACGCGCCCGGCGCCTGCCGGATCGGCGTCGAGCCGCCGTACGAGACGGCCAAGGCGGTGCTCCTGGACGCGGTGGCCGGTGCGAACCGCTGCCGGGCCGTGTGGAACGAGGCTCTCGGCTTCTCGACCGTGGTCGGCTTCGAACCCGATCTGGAGGCGGTCGAGTTGCTCTACACCTCGCTCCTCGTGCAGGCCACGGCGGCGATGACGAAGGCTGAGGCGGCGCAGCGGGCGGGCGGCCGCAAGCGTACGAAGAGCTTCCGGCAGTCGTTCCTCGCCGCCTACGCGCACCGGATCGGCGACCGGCTCGCGTCGGTCGCCGAGGGCCAGGTGACCGCCACGGAGGGGGAGTTGCTGCCGGTGCTCGCGGCCCGTGACGTGGCGGTCGCGGACCACCTGGACCGGATGTTCCCCGAGACCGTGACGACCCGGATGCGTGGGGTCACCGACGAGGCCGGATGGCACGCGGGTGCCGCGGCGGCGGACCGGGCGCAGGTCAGGGACCGGCGCCCGCTCCCGTAGGAGCCCGGCGGGGCGGGCGTTCGTCCGCCGTCAGTCGCCCGCGTGCTGGAACGCCGTCACGGAGGCGTTCGGCTCGCTCGCCGATCCCTTGCCGGCGACCGGGCCGTACGACCACGGGAAGTCCTGGGTGGTGTCGGCGCCGGGCAGAGCGATCTTCAGGGTCTTCGCGGCGAGGGTCTTCGCGTCGCCTTCCGCGCCCCGGACGTAGGTGATGGTGAAGGACGCGGTGTCGCCCTTGGCGAGGGTCAGCTCGGCCGGCTGCGCGGACTCGTCCGCGACGATGTCCGCGGAGGTGCCGCCCGCCTGGACGGAGAGGCTCGGGAAGCCCTTCAGGGTGCACGCGGCGCCCTTGTTCGTGAGGGTGACCGGGATGTTGCCGGTGTCCCCGGCGGCCGTGGCGGCGTTCGCGGGACCGACCTGGATGCCGGTGTCCCCGATCCCGCAGGCCGCGACGGTGGGCTTCTTCGCGGGGGCGGAGGAGCCTCCGGATTTCCCGGAGTCGCTGGAACCGCCGTCGTCGCAGGAGGTCAGGGCGAGGGCCGCCGCGAGGACGGTGACGGCGATGGGCAGAGCGCGCATGGGTTCCCCTGGGGGTCGTGACGATGTGCATGGATCATCACGCACGCGGGTCCACCGAGGTTGCGCACCCCTGGCCGTTCACCCGCCCCGGATCGATATCGCCCGTTTTTGTCCCAGGGTCTTCCTCGCGCTGACGGAATGAGCCGACTCCGGGCCGAAGGGGATCGCGCTTTCGGGGGTCGGCCATTGTCCGACCCTGACCCTGACCCTGAGCGGGAGCCGGATCAGGAGCCCAGGCTCGCCGTGGGCAGCCCCGTGGGCAGTTCCCCGCCCTCGCTCTTGGTGTAGGTCTCTTGGCCGAGGTCGCCCTCCCAGGTGACCTTCAGGGTCGTACCGCTGACGGAGTCGACCATGCCGACGGCGCGCTTCTTGCTGCCGTCCGTGCAGGTGAGGCGGATCATCCGCATCTTCGCCTCCTCGGACGAGGTGCCGCTGCACATGGTGCCGCCGGTCGCGAAGAGGCCCGCTTGCTTGCCGTTGATCATCAGGACCACGGCCTTGCCGCCCGCCGTGGTGAGCCAGCTGCCCTGGAGCTTGCCGCTCGCCGAGGACGTGCTTCCGGAGCCGCCACCCGTACCGGCGCCGTCCGTGGCGGACACGCTCGGGCTCGCCGACGGGTCCCCGGAGTCGTCGCCGCCGCTGCTGCAACCGGTCAGCGCGAGCGCCGCGGCCAGGCCCACGGCCGCGACCGCGGTGCGCGCCTGGCGGGACGGGAAGGTCGCCGTAGTCACTGAAGCCCCCAAGGGTGGGATGGATGCGGGTCGCCCGAACGATCGCAGCAAGCTATCAGGAGGATCCATGAGCCTCCGGCGGAAAACCCTCGTGCGCTTGCTCACGCGGCTTCCCTCGGTGCCGGAGTTCCTGCCGTCGCTTCCGCCGGAGTCCCCGGCCGGAGCCCCCGCCGGAGCCCGCGAGGACCGGATCGTCGCCGCGCTCGCGACCTCACGACCATCCGCGTCGACCAGTTCCTGCCGCATCCGTCCGCCGAGGTCCGGCGCGCCCTCACCGAGCCCGCACCGCTCGCGCAGTGGCGGATGGCGGGGTCCGAGAACTTCCGGCTCGAGGTCGGCCACCGGTCCACACCGATCGCGGTTCCGCGCCCGGTCCACGCCGACCGCGGTCCCGCGCCCGGGCATGAACTTCTCCGGCACCGTCGACGCGCGCGTTCTCGCCTAGGAGCGGGAGCGGATGCTGATCGTCCGGTGGGCGGACGCGGACCCCTCCCGTCCCGCCGAGTGGACCATTACCCGGACACTGGAACAGGAAGGGCGCAGTACGCGTCTGTTCCTAGTACACGAGGGATTCGATCCGGACGATCCCGCACAGATGATGGCGCGGAAGATCATGGACGGGGGCTGGAGCTCGCATGTGATGCGAGCTCCGGGGAATGCGCTGGACCGGATGTGGTCCGTTCCGCACTCCGGTGAGCTGCAGGCCGTAGTCGGGCGAACGACAGCCGGTAGTCAGGTGCCGGTAAAAGCTGTAACCGCAGGACCACCCCGCGTGCACGTGCATCTGCCCATGCATCTGCACATGAACAGAGCTATGATCCGAGTCAGTTGACTATTGCATCTATGGCCACCTCAGCCACTGCACGACCGGGGAGCGACCTGTGGACCACGACGTGTTCGACGTGGATGACGTGTACGACGGCATGGCTGAAGACGTGTACAACGGCATGGCGGCGACCGAGCTGGACGGCGTCGCCTGGCAGAAGAGTCGGCACAGCAACTCACAGGGTTCCTGCGTGGAGTTCGCGCGGTTGCCCGGCGGTGACGTGGCCGTGCGGAATTCGCGGTTCCCCGAAGGGCCCGCGCTCGTCTACACACGTGCCGAGATCGAGGCGATGCTGCTGGGCATCAAGGACGGCGAGTTCGATCATCTGATCGCGGGCTGACGGCCGTGGTCACGGGCCGTTCGGAGCGAGTCGGCCGCGGGAGCGTCGGCTGTGGCGGTGCCGGCCGCGGGAGTGCCGGCGGGCACGTCGGCGTCAACCGAGGGTGATCCTCACCCGCCGTTCAGTAACGCGCGTAGAACCGCGGCGCCGAAAAGCGCCGCGGTTCGTCATTCGGAGGGGAGCGCGGCCGGGGGCCGCGGTCCCAGCCGGAACAACGCCCACACGACCTTGCCGCTGAGCGTTCCGGCGAGCGGGTGCCAGCCCCAGCTGTCGGAGAAGGAGTCGACCAGGAAGAGGCCGCGCCCCGACTCCGCCGAGAAGTCGTCCGAGTCGCCGGCGACCGGACTGTCGTGGCTGGGGTCGCGCACCGCGCACACCAGACGCGAGGTCCACTGCATCAAGTGCAGCCGTACGGGCGGCCCTTGGTCGTCCTTGCGGGGCGTGTCCGAGGGCAGCGCGTGCCGCAGGGCGTTGGTGACGAGTTCGGAGACCACCAGGCAGACGTCGTCGAAACGGTCGCCTATCTCCCACTGGTCCAGCGTGCCGCGGGTGAACTGCCGGGCCTCGCGCACCGCTTCGTAGCGGGCGGGCAAGGCGCACGAGGCGGCGCTGGACACGGCCGCGGGATCGAGAGGCGGAAGTCCCTGCCGTAAGGGTTCGAGCATGGTCGATCCATTCGTCCCCATGCGAGGCACTCCCGGGTGTTCGCGGTCGTTGCGATGCAGCGGTGGCGCGGGGACCATGGTTCCGAATGCGTACAGCAGATGCAAGGGCAGATGCACGTGCACGCGCCCGAATTGGACCTTACTTTCCTAGTTCCTACTCTTTTCTTCTGTCACCTTATTCCCAGTTGTTGACGCCGCACTGATCTTTTCCTGTGCGGTGCCTTTGGCTACTTTCCGTTTCCGTAACCGAACGAGTACAGCTTGAAGTGTTTTAGTGGCAGACTTCGGCGTCTGGAAGACGGTTGGGGAGGCTGACGAACGTGAGCGCTGGTGAGTCGAGCGGCTCGGTGGTGCGGCGCATGCTGCTGGGGTCACATCTGCGGCGCCTGCGTGAGGCGCGTGGCATCACCCGTGAAGCGGCCGGTTACTCGATCCGCGCCTCCGAATCGAAGATCAGCCGCATGGAGTTGGGAAGGGTGAGCTTCAAGACGCGCGACGTCGAGGACCTGCTGACGCTCTACGGCATCAACGACGAGGCCGAGCGCACCTCCCTGGTCTCGCTCGCCAAGGAGGCCAACGTCGCGGGCTGGTGGCACAGTTACTCCGACGTCCTGCCCAGCTGGTTCCCCACCTATGTCGGCCTCGAAGGCGCGGCCCACCTGATCCGGGTGTACGAAGTGCAGTTCGTGCACGGCCTGTTGCAGACCGAGGCGTACGCCCACGCGGTCGTCCGGCGCGGCATGAAGGGCGCCTCCGCCGCCGACGTCGACCGGCGTGTGGCCCTGCGCCTGGAGCGCCAGAAGTACCTCGTCTCGGGGAACGCCCCCGAGTTCCACATCGTCCTCGACGAGGCCGCGCTGCGCCGCCCGTACGGCGACCGCGAGGTGATGCGCGGACAGCTCCAGCATCTGATCGAGGTCTCGGAGCGGCCCAACGTACGGCTTCAGGTCATGCCGTTCAGCTTCGGCGGGCACTCCGGCGAGAGCGGCTCCTTCACCATCCTGAGCTTCCCGGAGTCCGACCTGTCGGACGTCGTCTATCTGGAGCAGCTCACCAGCGCGCTCTACCTGGACAAGCGCGAGGACGTCATCCAGTACGAGAGCGCGCTCAAGCAGCTGCAGCAGGACAGCCCGGGGCCGTCCGAGAGCCGCGATCTGCTGCGGGGGCTGCTCCAGCTGTCCTGAGAGTGCCCACAGACTTCCCCGGTCTCCTTCAACTCCCTTGAAACACAAGTACGATGACGTGTGATCAGACCGTGATCGGATGTCTGCTGACCCGGGCCAA
The DNA here is from genome assembly GCF_042737005.1 of Streptomyces sp. NPDC060027. Lineage (NCBI taxonomy): Bacteria > Bacillati > Actinomycetota > Actinomycetes > Kitasatosporales > Streptomycetaceae > Streptomyces > Streptomyces sp. NPDC060027. The sequence goes on along the minus strand of NZ_JBHWVI010000004.1, from coordinate 71,372 downwards.
GGACTGCCTCGGCAGCACAGGGATTGAGGGAGCACATGTCGTCCTACTTCACCGACCTGGCCCAGCAGTACATCGACGGCGAGTGGCGCCCGGGAACGGGCTCCTGGGACATCATCGACTTCAACCCGTACGACGGCGAGAAGCTGGCGTCGATCACGATAGCCACGGTCGAAGAGGTCGATGACGCCTACCGCGCCGCCGAGCGCGCCCAGAAGAAGTGGGGCGCGACGAACGCGTACGCGCGGCGTGCGGTCTTCGAGAAGGCGCTCGCCCTCATCGACGAGCGCGAGGCGGAGATCACCGAGGTGATCATCGCCGAGCTCGGCGGCACCCGCCTCAAGGCGGCCTTCGAGCTGCACCTCGTCCGGGAGTTCCTGCGCGAGTCGGTCCAGCTGGCGCTGCGCCCCGAGGGGAAGATCATCCCCTCGCCGGTCGACGGCAAGGAGAACCGCCTCTACCGCGTCCCGGTCGGCGTCGTGGGTGTCATCAGCCCCTTCAACTTCCCTTTCCTGCTGTCGGTCAAGTCCGTCGCGCCGGCTCTCGCGCTCGGCAACGGCGTGGTCCTGAAGCCGCACCAGAACACCCCGATCGCCGGCGGTTCCCTGGTCGCGAAGATCTTCGAGGACGCGGGCCTGCCCGGCGGTCTCCTCAACGTCGTCATCACCGACATCGCCGAGATCGGCGACGCCTTCATCGAGCACCCGGTCCCGAAGGTCATCTCCTTCACCGGCTCCGACAAGGTCGGCCGGCACGTGGCCACGGTCTGCGCCGCGAACTTCAAGCGCTCGGTGCTCGAACTGGGCGGCAACAGCGCCCTGGTGGTCCTGGAGGACGCGGACATCGACTACGCGGTCGACGCGGCGGTGTTCAGCCGCTACGTCCACCAGGGCCAGGTCTGCATGGCCGCGAACCGGGTCCTCGTGGACCGGTCGATCGAGGCCGAGTTCACCGAGAAGTTCGTCGCCAAGGTCAGGACGCTGAAGACCGGCGACCCGAGCGACCCGCAGACGGTCATCGGCCCGGTCATCAACTCCTCGCAGGCGGACGCGCTCTCGGGTGCCGTCGAGCAGGCGATCGCCGAGGGTGCCACCGCCCTGCTGCACGGCTCGACCACCGACAACCTGGTCGAGCCCTCCGTCCTGACCGGCATTCCCGCCGACTCGGGCCTGCTCCAGCAGGAGATCTTCGGCCCGGTCGTCTTCCTCGTCCCGTTCGACGGGGAGGAGGAGGCGGTCAGGATCGTCAACGACACCCCGTACGGCCTCTCCGGCGCCGTCCACACGGCCGACATCGAGCGCGGCGTGAACTTCGCCAAGCAGATCGACACCGGCATGTTCCACGTCAACGACGGCACCGTCCACGACGAGCCCCTCGTCCCCTTCGGCGGCGAGAAGCACTCCGGCATCGGCCGCCTGAACGGAGAGACGACGGTCGACGCCTTCACCACGACGAAGTGGATCTCGGTGCAGCACGGGCGGAGCATCTTCCCCTTCTGACGCGCCTTCCTCGGGCCTCCTGAACATGTGCTCGCGCCCCGGACCCTTGCGGACAGAAACTGACCGCAAGGGTCCGTAGCGTCATCGGTGTCAGGCAACAGGACCCGAAGAAAGGCGGCCGGTCATGGTCACGCACGTGCGAGCCGAGGAGCAGGGCGACGAACGCGGAGCGCTGCTCGCCTTCGTGGAGGAGCAGCGCGGCGGCATCCGCCGGGCACTGCTCGGGCTGACCGAGGAGCAGGCGGCGAGCAGGCCGAGCGCCAGCGAACTCTCGCTCGGCGGGCTGCTCAAGCATGTCGCCGAGGTCGAGCAGGGCTGGGTCGCACGGGCCAAGGGGGAGCAGCCCGCGGTGAAGCGGGACGAGTCGAACTGGCACGAGTGCTTCGTCCTCACGGAAGGCGAGACGGTCGCCTCCCAGCTCGCGTACTGGGAGAAGGTCGCCGCCGAGACGGAGGCGTTCCTGCGCTCGGTGCCGAGTCTCGACGACACCTTCGCGCTCCCGAACGACCCCTGGTTCCCGCCGGAGGGCCGCGTCTCGATGCGCTGGCTGGCCCTTCACCTGATCCGCGAGACGGCCCGCCACGCCGGGCACGCCGACATCATCCGTGAGTCCCTGGACGGCAGGACCGCCTTCGAACTGGTGGCGATGGAACAGGGCACATCCTGGAGCTGACCGGACGACGGGGCTTCGCGGACACCCCCTAGGCTGGACGGATGTCAGCGATCCGTCTCCTCGTGCTCGGCGCGGTCCGCCAGCACGGGCGGGCCCACGGCTACCAGGTGCGCAACGACCTGGAGTACTGGGGCGCGCACGAGTGGTCCAACGCCAAGCCCGGCTCGATCTATCACGCGCTCAAGCAGATGGCCAAGCAGGGACTGCTGCACGCCCACGAGATCGCGCCGTCCACGGCCGGCGGACCGCCGCGCACCGAGTACGAGATCACGGACAGGGGCACCGAGGAGTTCCTGGCGCTGCTGCGCGAGTCCCTGACGTCGTACGACCAGAAGATGGACGTCCAGTCGGCGGGCATCGGCTTCATCGTCGAGCTGCCGAGGGGCGAGGCGGTGGCCCTCCTGAAGGAGCGGATCCGCGGGATCGAGGAGTGGCGGGCGGCCGTCACCGAGCACTACGTGCCCGAGGACGGCCCCGAGCAGCTCGGCCACATCGGCGAGATCATGAACCTCTGGGTCCACACGGCCGACGCGGACGCCGCGTGGACGCGTAGCCTGATCGCCCGCGTCGAGGGCGGTGCGTACACCTTCGCCGGGGAGGGCGAGCCGTTCGTGGGAGTCCTCGGGGAGGACGAGGAGAACCCGTACGCGACGGGGGAGCGGCACCCCGAGGACGCGCGCTGAGCCGCGCACGGCCCCGCACTCATCAAGTTTGACTAATGCCTCGGCCGGGCATACCTTCTGCGGCATGCCAGTAGTCAAGTTTGAATACTGCTTTCCGGCAGCGGGCCGGGAGCGGGCTGCCGGAGCGGAGGGAGCGGGATGACCGAGGCGATCGTCGTCGTCGAAGGGGTACGCAAGCGGTACGGGGACAGGGACGCGCTGGACGGACTGGACCTGCGGGTCGGGTACGGGACGGTGCACGGGGTGCTCGGCCCCAACGGCGCGGGCAAGACGACCCTGGTCCGGGTCCTGTCCACGCTGCTGCGGCCGGACGGCGGCCGGGTGGAGATCGCCGGGCACGACGTGCTGCGCGAGGCCCGCCGGGTGCGGTCACGCATCGGACTGCTCGGCCAGCACGCCGCGCTCGACGAGGAACTCGGCGGCCGGCAGAACCTGGAGATGTTCGGGCGCCTCCACCACCTGGGCGCCCGCGCCGCGCGCGTGCGGGCCGGCGAGCTCCTGGAGCGCTTCGGCCTCGCCGACACCGGCCGCAAGGCGGTCCGCGCGTACAGCGGCGGCATGCGGCGCCGCCTGGACCTGGCCGCCTCCCTCATCACCGACCCCGAGGTGCTGTTCCTGGACGAGCCGACGACCGGGCTCGACCCGCGCGGCCGGGCCGAGGTGTGGGCCGCGGTGCGCTCCCTGGTCGGCGGCGGCACGACGGTACTGCTCACCACGCAGTACCTGGAGGAGGCGGACCAGCTCGCCGACCGCATCTCGGTCGTCGACCGCGGACGGGTCATCGCGGACGGCACGGCGGACGAACTGAAGTCCCGGACGGGCGGCGACCGCATCGACGTGGTGCTGCGCGACGCGGGACTGCTGGGCGCCGCCGTGGCCCTGCTGCCGTTCCCCGGGGAGGGCGTCTCGGTCGACACGGACCGCCGGCTGCTGAGCGCCCCGGTCACCGACCGCATGGCGGCCCTCGCCGCGGTCGTACGCGCCCTGGAGGAGGCCGGGATCGAGGCGGAGGACATCGCGCTGCGGCGGCCGACACTCGACGAGGTGTTCCTGCACCTCACCGGGGGCGAGCAGCGAGTGAAGGAGGCCGTGTGAGCACGACGTACGACACCACCCGCGCAAGGAACCGGGGACCTTGGCGGCACGGGGGACCCCGGGGACCGCGTGAGGACGGCCGGCTCCTCTCCGACTGCTGGACCATGACCCGCCGCGAACTCGCCCACTGGGCACGGCAACCGGTCCAGGTCGCGGTCGGTCTGGTCTTCCCCGTGATGCTGCTTCTGATGTTCGGCTACCTCGTCGGCGGCGGCCGGGGGGTCGAGGGCGACTACGTCGACTACCTGGTGCCGGGAATGCTCGCCCTGACCATGGCCTTCGGCCTGGAGGGCACGATGCTGGCCGTCACCCAGGACCTCAACAAGGGCGTCATCGACCGCTTCCGCTCCATGCCGATGGCCAACGGTGCGGTCCTGGTGGGCCGTTCGGCGGCCGACATGCTCCAGTCGGCCGTGGGCCTGGCCGTGCTGACCGGGGTCGGGTACGCGATCGGCTGGCGCGCCGACAGCACGCCCGGCGCGTTCCTCGCGGCGATGGGCCTGCTCCTGCTCTTCCGCTTCGCGATGCTGTGGATCGGCATCCACCTGGCGATGGTGGCCGGGAAGCCGGAGATGGTGCAGGCCGTGCAGATCCTGGTCTGGCCCGTCGGCTTCCTGTCCAACGCCTTCGCCGTCCCCGACTCCATGCCCGGCTGGCTGGGCACGGTCGTCGCATGGAACCCGATGTCCCAGACGGCGACGGCCGTACGCGACCTGTTCGGCGGACCGGGCGGGGAGCCGGGCCACATCGGGGCGGCGGTTCTCTGGCCCCTCGCCCTGCTCGCGGTCTTCTTCCCGCTGGCGGTACGGCGATTCGCCCGCCTGAGCCGCTAGCGGAACACCTCGCCCGCCCGGCGCCGCGAACCGGGCGGGCGCCGCGAACCGGGCGGGCGCCCGCCGCTCTCCAGAGCGTTGCCCGCGGCACGGCGGCAGCCCCTGGTGGACGGCAGCCCCCGCTGGACGGTGGCCCCTAGTGATGGAAGCTCGTCGCCGCCCCCTTGTCGTGGGTCATCGGATGCGGCTGGAGGCGCAGTTCGGGCAGCAGCCGGGTCAGGTCCTCGATGAAGAGGTCGGCGAGGTCGGAGGTGAATCCGTTGCGGCACACCACGCGCAGCACGGACAGGTCCTCGCGGTTCTCGGGGAAGGTGTACGCGGGCAGCAGCCAGCCGCTCTCGCGCATTCTCCGGGACACGTCGAAGACGTCGTACGCGGTCACCTCGGGCGCCGTCGTGAAGGCGAACACCGGCAGCTCGTCGCCCCGGGTGATGAGCCGGAAGTCGCCCAGACAGTCGACGCGTTCGGCGAGCGCGCGCGCCACCTCCCGGGTCGTCTGCTGCACCGCCCGGTAGCCCGTCCGGCCCAGTCGCAGGAACGTGTAGTACTGCGCGACGACCTGGGCTCCCGGGCGCGAGAAGTTGAGGGCGAAGGTCGGCATGTCGCCGCCCAGGTAGTTCACCCGGAAGACCAGTTCCTCGGGCAGTTCGGCGGCCGTCCGCCACAGCGCCCAGCCGACACCCGGGTAGACCAGGCCGTACTTGTGCCCCGAGGTGTTGATCGACGACACCCGGGGCAGCCGGAAGTCCCAGACCAGGTCCTCGTCGATGAAGGGCGCGACCATCGCCCCGGAAGCGCCGTCGACATGGACCGGGATGTCCAGGCCCGTGCGCTCCTGGAGCCGGTCCAGCGCCGCGCACAGCTCCTGGATCGGCTCGTACGACCCGTCGAAGGTGGAGCCGAGGATGCCGACGACGCCGATGGTGTTCTCGTCGCACAGCTCGGCCGCCGCCTCGGGGTCGAGGTGGAACCGGTCGCCCTCCATGGGGATCTGGCGGGCCTCGACCTCCCAGAAGTTGCAGAACTTCTCCCAGCACACCTGGACGTTCACGCCCATGATCAGGTTGGGTCGCGCGCCCGGGTAGCGGTCCGCGTTGCGCTGCGCCCAGCGCCGCTTGAGCGCCATGCCGGCGAGCATGCACGCCTCGCTCGAACCGGTGGTGGAACAGCCCACCGCGGCGGACGGGTCCGGCGCGTTCCACAGGTCGGCGAGCATCGCCACGCAGCGCCGCTCCAGCTCGGCCGTGCGGGGGTACTCGTCCTTGTCGATCATGTTCTTGTCCCGGCACTCCGCCATCAGGATCCCGGCCTGCGGTTCCATCCAGGTGGTGACGAAGGTGGCCAGGTTCAGCCGGGAGTTCCCGTCCAGCATGAGCTCGTCGTGGACGATCTGGAGGGCCGTCGTGGGCGGCAGCGGGCCGTCGGGGAGCCGGTGCTTCGGCGGTGCCTCGATCATGCCGCTGACCGGATTGGTCTCGCCGTAGAACGGGTTGACGGACATCGGGCGTTCATCGGGCGTCTGGTGGCCCTGGTGGAGCGGCATGGACTTCTCCCAACGGTTCAGCGGGACGGGGCGTCCCCTTGGTTCATCGGATGGGGGGTTCCCGGTGGTTCATCGGGGATGCGGTTCTCCGGAGGTTCATCGGATCGGGCTTCCGTCCTCGTGCAGCTGCATCTGCGGACGTCCGGTCACCAGCAGCCAGGCCGGCAGCGAGGCCATGCAGAGCAGGGCGATGATCGTGGGCGAGGACACCAGGACGGCGGCCGTGAAGAGGCTGACCCAGCCCTGCCGCGTGATCGCGAGGAGCGTGCCCAGCACCCCCGCGGCCAGGCCGAGTGAGGCCGGGACCGAGGGCACGAGCGCGTGGGCGCACAGGCCGAACGCGGCACCGGCGAAGACGGCGGGGAAGATCCGGCCGCCCCGGAACCCGCAGGACGCCGCGACGACCAGCGCGGCCAGCTTCACGACGGCCATCAGCGCGTACCGGCCCGCCGAATAGCCGTCCGGGTTCTTGGCGATCTCGGCGACCTGGTCCAGGCCCTTGAACAGCGTCAGCGGGCCGCCCAGGCAACCCAGCAGACCGAGGACGAGCCCGCCGACGGGCAGGGCGACCATGGGGTGGCGCAGGAGCGAGAAGACCTTGTGGGCGTAGGGGAAGAGGTAGACCGCGGCCATGCCGAGCACCGCCGCGGCGGAGGCGATCACCAGCGCGGCCAGCACATCGGCCCAGCCGGGATCACCGAGCGGGGGCAGATCCAGGTCGAAGCTCGGATGGCCGATCAGCGACGTGGTGATCGAGCCCACCGCGGCCGCGGTCAGCGGCGCGAAGAGGTTGTCCCACAGCAGGCCCTTCATCTGCCGTCCGGCGAGCGCCTCGGAGATGACCAGCGCCGCCGCGACCGGTGTACCGAACAGGGCGCCGATCGTCCCCGCCTCGGCCAGCGTCACCCACAGCGCGCCGGGTGCCGCGGGCGCGAACCTGCGGCCCGCCCAGAACGCCAGCGCGACGTTGACGGCGATGATCGGGTTCTCGGGGCCGAGGCTCGGGCCGCCCGCCAGCATCAGCGCGGTCGCCACCAGCAGCCCGGGCAGGATGAAGGGCGCCATCGGCTCCGCCTGGAGCCCCAGGGTGGCCGGGTCGGGTCCCGCGTGCCCCGGCGCCTTCCACACCACCAGACCGACCAGGATGCCGGTGCTGGTGAGCATGACGATCATCCAGAGGGAGGAGTACCCGCCGATGCCGAGCGCGTCCGGCAGGTCCGTCCACAACACGTCCTTGAGCTGGTCGGCGAGCTTGCTCACGCCCACGTAGAGGAGGCTCGCGACCGCGCCGACGACCACGGCCGGGAGAAACAGCGGCAGCAGGGTCCGTGCGGGCGTCGCCCGGGCGAGGGCCGGCCCCGGGGGAGTCGCGTCGTCGGTCACGGGCTCACCCTAAGCGCGCGAAACGGACATAACATCCCGAGCGTCCGCGCCGGACCCCGGAATTACGGGCTTGCGCCTCACGTCACGTCAGGCCTCATCGTGAAGGGCGTACCGAGGAAGGAGCGGAAGTGAGCTACTCAGTGGGCCAGGTCGCCGGGTTCGCCGGAGTCACGGTGCGCACCCTGCACCACTACGACGAGATCGGTCTCCTCGCGCCCGGCGAACGCAGCCATGCGGGTCACCGGCGCTACAACGACGCCGACCTCGACCGGCTGCAGCAGATCCTGTTCTACCGAGAACTCGGCTTCCCGCTCGACGAGGTCGCCGCCCTGCTCGACGACCCGGAAGCGGACCCGCGCGCGCACCTGCGCCGCCAGCACGACCTGCTGACCGCCCGGATCGAGAAGCTGCAGAAGATGGCCGCGGCCGTGGAGCACGCCATGGAGGCACGCACGATGGGCATCAACCTCACGCCCGAGGAGAAGTTCGAGGTCTTCGGGGACAAGGACCCGGAGGCGCACGCGGAGGAGGCCGAGCGCCGCTGGGGCGGCACGGAGACGTACGCCGAGTCGCAGCGCCGCGCCGCCCGCTACACCAAGGACGACTGGAAGCGCATGCAGGCCGAGGTGGCCTCCTGGGGAGAGCGGTACGACGCACTGATGGAGGCCGGCGAGCTGCCGGACGGCGAGCGGGCCATGGACCTGGCCGAGGAGCACCGGCTGCACATCACCCGGTGGTTCTACACGTGCACCTACGAGATCCACCAGGGGCTCGGCGGCATGTACGTCGCCGACGAGCGGTTCAAGGAGTTCTACGACTCCATGCGGCCGGGGCTGGCCGAGCACCTGAGGGACGCGATCACGGCGAACGCCGCCCGGCACCCCCGGGAAGCCTGACCCGGGACGCGTCCGTGGCGACGGGCTGCCGGCCCGGTCGAGCGCCGCTCACCCAGGCAGGTGCCGCGTGCCGCTCTCCCCGGGGTGCCGCCCCGCTGCTCACCCAGGCAGGTGCCGCCCCGCCGCCCGCGCGGGGCAGGTGCCGTCGGCGCCGGTAAGGGGCGTCCGCCATTGCGGGCGCCCCTTACCCGTTGTCGTTACTCCTTCACCAGGACCACGGCCGTGCCGTAGGCGCACACCTCCGTGCCCACGTCCGCCGCCTCCGACACGTCGAAGCGGAACATGAGCACGCCGTTGGCGCCTCGCGCGCGTGCCTGCTCCACGAGCCGCTCCATGGCCTGGTTGCGGGTCTCCACCAGTGTCTTGGTGAGCCCCTTGAGCTCACCGCCGATCATCGACTTCAGACCCGCGCCGATCTGGCTGCCCAGATGGCGCGAGCGCACGGTGAGGCCGAAGACCTCTCCGATGACCTGCTCGACGCGATGGCCGGGTACGTCGTTCGTCGTCACGACCAGGACGTCCGAGTGGGGACCCTGGCCGCCGCCGTATTCATCGATGCCCATGGCTCACAGCTTTGTCCCAGTCGCCGCACAGTGCATCCTGGAGTCACGGGTGGAACCTGGCGTGGACGCATTGCGTTGATAGCTTTGGTCGGCCGTACAGGACCCGCCGTACCTCCCTTCACCCCTCAGGAGCCCGGAACCGTGACGACGCTTGCCCTCGGTCCCAGCTGGCTGGATCCGAACACGCTCCTGGACAACTTCGGCATCTGGGGCCTGCTGCTCATCGTCTTCGCCGAGTCCGGCCTGCTCATCGGCTTCTTCCTGCCGGGCGACTCGCTGCTGTTCACCTGCGGTCTGCTGATCACCGCCGGCACCATGGACTTCCCGCTGTGGGCGGCGATCCCGCTGATCTGCCTCGCCGCGATCCTCGGCGACCAGGCGGGCTACCTCTTCGGCAAGAAGGTCGGGCCCTCGCTCTTCACCCGCCCGAACTCCCGCCTGTTCAAGCAGGAGAACGTGGTCAAGGCCCACGAGTTCTTCGAGAAGTACGGGCCCAAGTCCCTGGTGCTGGCCCGCTTCGTGCCCATCGTGCGCACGTTCACGCCGATCATCGCCGGCGTCAGCGGCATGAAGTACCGGCCCTTCCTCATCTTCAACATCATCGGCGGCGTCCTGTGGGGCGCGGGCGTCACGCTGCTCGGTTCCTGGCTCGGCGGGATCGACTTCGTGAACAAGAACATCGAGGCGATCCTGATCCTGATCGTCCTCGTCTCGGTGGTCCCGATCATCATCGAGTTCCTGCGCGCCCGTTCCCAGGCCAAGAAGAACCCGCCCCAGGAGTCCGTCGCGGCCCAGCCCGCGGCCGGCCGCACCCGCCCCGCCGCACCCGTCATGGACGACGCGACCAGGCCGCTGCGCGTGCCGCCGGTCCAGGAGGGCCAGGACCCGTCGTACGGCTACCAGGGCCACGGCCAGTCGTACGGCCATCAGGACCACGACGGGTCGTACGGGAACCAGGGGCACGACGCGTACGGGAACCAGGGCCAGGGCTACGGCCATCCGGGCAACCACCAGGGCCAGGGCCACCAGGGCAACCACCAGGGCCAGGGCCACCAGGGCCAGGGCCACGGCTACCCGCAGCAGCAGCAGGAGCCGTACCAGCAGCCGTACGGCTCGGACCAGGGCTACGGCTTCGACCAGCAGTACGACGACCAGGGTTACCAGCAGGGCTACGACCAGGGCCGGACCTACCCGCCCCAGCAGCACCCCCAGGGCCACCCGCAGCAGCCGTACGGCTCGGAGCAGTACCGCTACGGCCAGGGCCCCGCGCAGAACTGAGGCCCCGCCCTCAGGCAACCGGTCCTCAGAACCCGCGTGTCCGCTTGGCGGCCCGCCGCCCGCCGGTGGAGCCGCCCGGCAGGCGCAGGAACAGCCGCGAGATCTCCGAACCCAGGTTCACGCCGATCGCGATGGCCATGGCGAGGGCCGCCGCCTTGGTGAGCGACACCAGGCCCTTGTCGACCTCGTTCTGGGCGATCGACAGCAGACCGAAGTAGGTCGCCGAACCGGGCAGCAGGGGCCCGATCGCGGCCGTCGTGTACGGCAGCGCGGAGGCGAACCGGTAGCGCGAGAGCAGCTGTCCGAAGAGACCCACCAGGCCCGCGGCGACGGCCGTGGAGGCCACCGGCGAGATGCCGCCCGCGTAGTGCATCGCCCCGTACACCGACCAGGCCACGCCGCCGTTGAGGGTCACCGCGAGGACGGTCGACCGTTCCTGCTGGAGCAGGATCGCGAAGGTGAGCGACAGCAGCATGGAAGCGGCGATCTGGAGCACCGGCCGCTCGGAGAGGCTCAGCCCCGCGTCCGGGTTGAGCTGCGTACCCAGCTTCACGCCGAAATAGAGCACCATCAGGACGCCGGAGACGATCCCCACGAAGAAGTACATGACTTCGAGCAGCCGCGCGGACGCGGTGATGTAGAAGCCGGTCAGCCCGTCCTGCACCCCCGCGACGAGTGCCCGCCCCGGCAGCAGCGCGAAGAGCCCACCGGTGATCACCGCGGAGGCGTTCACGTCGACGTGCGCCAGCGTGAGCGCGACCCCTATCGCGGCGGGCGGCATGGCGGCCACCGTGAACTGGTAGAACTCCGGCAGCCCGCGCCCCGCGCAGAGCCACGCGAGCCGGTCGCCCAGCATCGCGCCGAGCGCCGCGGCGACGAACACGATCGCGTCGCCGCCGACGAGGACGGAGGCCGCGCCGGCGAGCAGCCCGCCGGAGGCGGTCAGCACCCAGCCGGGATACGGGTGCCGGTTGCGCCGGATCTCCGCGAGGCGCCCGTAGGCCTCCTCCAGGGAGATCGTGGTCTCCGGGTCGCTCAGGTCGTCGACGAGCCGGTAGACGGCCCCCAGGCGCGTGTAGTCGGTGCCCCGGCGGCGCACGGTCCGTGACGCCGTCACCGGGTCGTCCACCAGGGACGGCTGGTGCGAGATCGACAGCAGGGTGAAGGTGACGGTCGGCTCGCAGCGGTCCAGCCCGTAGGAGCGGCAGACGGCGAACATCGCCGTCTCCACGTCCTCGGCGCCCTCACCGCCCGCGAGCAGCAGCTCGCCGATGCGCAGGGTCAGGTCGAGCACGCGCGGGACGGCGGGCCCCGACTCGTCCTCCTTGTGTACCGGTTCGGGCGCGGGCCGCTCGGTCACGGGCATGCGCAGCATCGTGCGCATCCGGTCCTGCCACGGCGCGTCCTTGGTCAGGCTGACGAGAGGGATACCGGTCGCCGGCGTGAAGGCGGGCGGCGCCTGCCGGGCGCTGTAGGTGCGCGGGGTGCTGAACGCCGAGCCCTCCTGCTCCGGCCCGGGCGGCTGCGGGGCGTCGAGGCCGACGGGGAGCGCGAACTCCGACGTCGTCGACGACTCCTCGTCGGCCACCGCCGGTCCCGGCGCCGCCACACCGGCGGGCGGGCTGAAAGCACTCCTCGCCTCGTCCGACTGCGGCTTGCGGTCTTCCGCTTCCGGGTCCGCCACCAACTCCAGCCTCGCCTTTCACGTCCGTGTGGTTCTTCTACTTGCCTTCCGTATGCCTCAGTATGCGTACGGACACACGAACGGGCCGCGCGACCCCCAGGGGGATCACGCGGCCCGTTCGGAAGCGGGGGAGGTCATTGACCACCCGAGGGGGGAGGTCAGTGACCGCCCTGATCCTTGAGGCGCTTGTAGGAACGCTCGATCTCGGCCTCGGCCTCGGTGCGGCCGACCCAGTTGGCGCCCTCGACGGACTTGCCCGGCTCCAGGTCCTTGTAGACCTCGAAGAAGTGCTGGATCTCCAGGCGGTCGAACTCCGACACGTGGTGGATGTCGCGCAGGTGCTCCACACGCGGGTCGTGCGCCGGGACGCACAGCAGCTTGTCGTCGCCGCCGGCCTCGTCCGTCATACGGAACATGCCGATCGTGCGGCACTGGATGAGGCAACCCGGGAAGGTCGGCTCGTCCAGGATGACCAGGGCGTCCAGCGGGTCGCCGTCCTCGCCGAGGGTGTTCTCGACGAAGCCGTAGTCGGCCGGGTAGCTGGTCGAGGTGAAGAGTCGACGGTCCAGACGGATCCGACCGGTCTCGTGGTCCACCTCGTACTTGTTCCGTGAACCCTTCGGAATCTCGATCGTGACGTCGAACTCCACCGGTGGCTCCTCCATGATCAGCACATAGTTCTGGTGGTTAAGTGTCCCTCACGCAGGTGGGTGATCGCGAAAGGGGCTGGTGGTCGTGCCAGAGCTGAGGGCTTGGCGGGCCGCGAGACCGCATGTGGTGCGGGTCGCGCGGACGGTGAGACCGCGTGTGGCGCGGGTCACCCGAGCCATGCGGCCGCGTGCCGTTCGGTTCACGACACCGCAGCTCACGGCCGTCGCCGCCACCGTGGGCCTGGCCCTCGCGGCCGGGGCGGTGACCGCGGCCGGTCCCTGGGACTCCACCGGTCAGCGTACGGCCGAGCGCGACTGGGCCGCATCGCGGGAGCCGGAGGGTGGCACAGATCACGCACGTACATCCGGTACGCCCCGAACGTCACCCCGTCCCGCCCCCAGCGCCGCCTCCGTCCTGGCCGGACTCGGCGGCTCCACGGGCGCCGTGCCCGCGCCCGCCGAGAAGGCCCTCAAGGACGTCCTCGACCCGCTCCTGGACAACCCCGCCCTCGGCTCGCTGCGCACCGCCGTCGTGGTCGACGTGGCGACCGGCAAGCGGCTCTACGGCAAGGGCGCCGAAGAGGTCCAGACACCCGCCTCCACCACGAAGATCGCCACGGCCGTCGCCGCCCTCGCGGCACCGGGCCCCGACCACCGCATCCGGACGCGTACGGTCCTCGAACCCGACACCAAGGAGCTCGTGCTCGTCGGCGGCGGCGACCCGACGCTGACCGCCCGCAAGCCCGCCGACGGCTGGGCGGACCTGCGCACCCTCGCCGAGAAGACGGCCACCGCCCTGAAGGCCCGTCACATGGACCACGTGACGCTCTCCTACGACACCTCGCTGTACAGCGGCCCCGACCTTCACCCCATCGGGTTCAACGAGAACATCGCGAGGGTCACCGCCCTGATGGTCGACGAGGGCCGCCAGGACGACACGACCAGCGGGACGGCCGGGCGCGCCCCGGACCCGGCGGCGGACGCCGCGCGGAAGTTCGCGGACCTGCTGCACGACGTCGGCATCAGGACGACATCGCCCGGCCCCTCGAAGGCGACGAGCCGCTCGCAGGCCCTCGCCTCCGTCTCCTCGCCGCCGCTGTCCGCCCTGGTCGAGCGGATGCTGACCAACAGCGACAACGACATCGCGGAGGCACTGGCCCGCCAGGTGGCCATCGCCACCGGCGAGGAACCCAGCTTCGAAGGCGACGCGAAGGCGATCCGTGCCCAGCTGAAGAAGCTGGGACTCCCGCTGTCCGGTGCGCAGTTCGCGGACGGCAGCGGTCTGAACCGTGCCGACAAGCTCTCCGCCGACCTGCTCGCCGCCCTGCTGGCCAAGGCCGGAGACCCGGCCCACCCCGAACTCCGTTCGGTCCTCACCGGTCTGCCCGTCGCCGGCTTCACCGGCACCCTCAGCACCCGGTACGCCGACGCCCCCACCGCCACCGGCGTCGTCCGCGCCAAGACCGGCACCCTGACCGGCGTCAACACCCTCGCCGGCACCGTCGTCGACAAGGACGGCCGGCTCCTGGCCTTCGCCTTCCTGACCTCCGACGCGGCCCACCCCCCGAACCCCCTGGAGGCGCGGGCGGCGTTGGACCACACGGCGACGGCACTGGCGGCGTGCGGCTGCCGGTAGCCGCACGCCGGGAAAGTGCGACCCGCCCGACCCGCGAGCACCAGGAGCACCACCGGCCCCGCGCCCGGGGGCATACGGCGCCGTACCCCTAACCGCAGCCGGACCCGCTCACGTACGGTTGACGCATGACGAGCATCGGTGGTGCTGCATCTACTGGGATGGTCGACTGGAATCTCGCGGTGGCGACCGCGACCCGACTCGTGCGGCCGGGTCCCGAGGTGAGCCGCGACGAGGCCCGCGCCATCGTCGCGGAGCTGCGCCGGCACGCCAAGGCCTCGGAGGAACACGTCCGGGGCTTTACCCGTATGGGTGACGACATCGTGCACGACACCCCCGTCCTCGTCGTCGACCGCCCCGGCTGGGTACGGGCGAACGTCGCCGGGTTCCGGGAGATCCTCAAGCCCCTTCTGGACAAGATGCAGGAACGGCGCGGCGGCTCCCCGGGCGGAGCCGTCCTCGGCGCCGTCGGCGGCAAGGTCACCGGCGTCGAGCTGGGCATGCTGCTGTCGTTCCTGTCGTCGAGGGTCCTCGGGCAGTACGAGACGTTCGCCCCCGCGACCCGGGACCTCCCCGCCGGAGGCCCCACCGGCTCGGGCAACGGCGGCGGCAGGCTTCTGCTGGTCGCCCCGAACATCGTGCACGTGGAGCGCGAACTCGACGTCCAGCCCCACGACTTCCGCCTGTGGGTGTGCCTCCACGAGGAGACGCATCGCACCCAGTTCACGGCCGTGCCCTGGCTGCGCGACCACCTGGAGGGCGAAATCCAGTCTTTCTTGGGGGAGACCGAAGTCGACCCCATGACCGTCCTGGAACGCATCCGGGAAGCCGCCCAGTCGCTCGCCGGCTCCCGCCCCGACACCGAGGAGGACGACGGCGGCCGTTCCCTCGTGGAAATCGTCCAGACGCCCGCTCAGCGGGAGATCCTCGGCAGGCTCACCGCCGTCATGTCCCTCCTGGAGGGACACGCCGACTTCGTGATGGACGGCGTCGGACCCGCCGTGGTCCCCTCCGTCGCCGAGATCCGCGAGAAGTTCCAGCAGCGCCGCGCCAGGGGCGCCTCCCGGCTGGACCTCGCCCTGCGCAAGCTGCTCGGCCTGGACGCCAAACTCAGGCAGTACCGGGACGGCGAGCGGTTCGTGCGGGCGGTCGTCGACGAGGTCGGCATGGACGGCTTCAACCGTGTGTGGACCTCTCCGAACACCCTCCCGACCAAGACGGAGATCGCCAAACCGGCGGACTGGGTCGCGCGGGTGCACCGCAAGGCGGAGTCGTGAACCCTACGGGACGGTCGTGAAAGGAATCCGGCCGATGGCAGGCAAACGCCCCTCCAATCACCCGTCCGAGGGACCGTGGGGCATGGGTAGGCGTGCAATGCTCGGGGAACGCCCCGGTTCTGTCACCATCGACACACTCTGAGTGACCGATCCCGGGCTAACCCCCCGAAAACTTCATGAAGGGAACCGGACATGGGTCCCCATCCTGCGGTCGCGGCGATACGCCTGGCGGTCCGCCGCGTACTCCACGACATCCTGACCGAGCAACCGCCCACCCCCGACACCCGGCGTACGCCCGCACGCGGTGCCGCGCGCCCCTGCGCGCCCGACGCGGAGCGCGTACCCGCGCCCGGAACACGACGCAGCATGCCCGCGCCCGCCCGGGCCGCAAACGACGGGCATCCCACGAGCTCCCTGCCGCGACCGGGCGGAGAGGCGCCCCCCGCGCCACTCGTGCTCGTCGCGTGCTCCGGCGGCGCCGACTCCATGGCGCTCGCCTCCGCCCTCGCCTTCGAAGCCCCCAAACTCGGCATCCGCGCCGGTGGCATCACCGTCGATCACGGTCTGCAGCCCGGCTCCGACCTGCGCGCCGACGAAGTCGTGCTGCGCCTCACCGAGCTGGGGCTCGCCCCGGCCGAGTCCATCGCCGTCACCGTCGGCCGCGACGGAGGCCCCGAGGCCGCCGCCCGCGACGCCCGGTACGCCGCACTGGACTCCGCCGCCGAGCACCATGGCGCCACCGCGATCCTCCTCGGCCACACCCGCGACGACCAGGCGGAGACGGTCCTGCTCGGCCTCGCCCGCGGCTCCGGCATCCGCTCCCTGTCCGGAATGGCCGCGGTCTCGGGGGCCGACGGCCGCTACCGCCGCCCCTTCCTGCACCTGGACCGGCAGACCGCCCGCAAGGCGTGCATGGTCCAGTCGCTGCCCGTCTGGGACGACCCGCACAACGCCGATCCGGCCTACACCCGCTCCCGGCTCCGCCACGAGGGCCTGCCCGCCCTCGAGAAGGCGCTCGGCAAGGGAGTCGTCGAGGCACTCGCCCGTACGGCCCAGCTCTCCCGGGACGATGCCGACGCCCTCGATGCGTGGGCCAGTCAGGCGGAGGCGTCCGTCCGCGACGCCGCCGGCCTCCTGGAGTGCGCCAAGCTCTACGCCCTGCCGCCCGCCGTACGCCGCCGGATCCTGCGCCGCGCGGCCATCGAGGCGGGCGCTCCGGCCGGTTCGCTGTTCGCCCGCCACATCGAGGAAATCGACCGGCTGATCACCGGATGGCGCGGTCAGGGGGCCATCAATCTCCCGGGCAAAGTCGTCGCTCAGCGCCAGGGTGGCAGACTGGTGATTCGGCAAGGCTGAAACCGGACCCTGCACCGGGGCTGCTCACGCGGCTCCCCGGGACCCCTTCACTCGGGTCGCGGGCGGTCCGAGCGGCCGTGCGCGGGTGAGCCGAAGGGGACCGCCGCCAACACCGGCGCCCCGTAGGTGAACGAGCCCAAAAAAGTGGGACGGACGACCGAAAGTGATGCGGGTGGACGCGAAAGACATGGGCACCGACCTCAAGTCGGTGCTCATCACCAAGGAAGAGATCGACGCGAAGCTGGTCGAGCTGGCCGCGAAGATCGACGCGGAGTACGCGGGCAAGGACCTGCTGATCGTCGGAGTGCTCAAGGGCGCCGTGATGGTCATGGCGGACCTCGCGCGTGCGCTGTCCACCCCCGTCACCATGGACTGGATGGCCGTGTCGTCGTACGGCGCGGGCACCCAGTCCTCCGGCGTGGTGCGGATTCTCAAGGACCTCGACACCGACATCAAGGGCAAGCACGTCCTGATCGTCGAGGACATCATCGACTCAGGACTGACCCTCTCCTGGCTGATCTCCAACCTCGGCTCCCGTGAGCCCGCCTCGCTCAAGGTGTGCACGCTGCTGCGCAAGCCGGACGCGGCCAAGGTCGCGATCGACGTGGAGTGGGTCGGCTTCGACATCCCGAACGAGTTCGTCATCGGGTACGGCCTGGACTACGCCGAGAAGTACCGCAACCTGCCGTTCGTCGGTACGCTCGCGCCTCACGTCTACGGCGGCTGAGCGCCCCCTTTCTGAGGGCGGCTCAGCTCTTCCACGACGTTCGGGAACCCCAGCGGGTCTCGCGCCGTTGGAGCATGCGTGGACGGGATTGCCAGCAGTCCCCTGCGGCTTCGGGTGACAATGCTGGGGTACCGTCCGAAGAACAGTCTTTATCAAACTCACTATGGCAGGAGGGACGGGGCGGCTCCGCTCCGTATGGATGGACGTGAAGCGATACTTCCGTGGGCCGGTCATGTGGATCGTGCTGGCCGTCCTCGCCGTGGTCGTGTTGATGCAGGTCGTCGGTTCGTCCGGCGGCTACAAGACGGTGGACACCGGCCAGGTCGTCCAGGCGATCAACGACAACCAGGTCGAGTCAGCCAAGATCACCACTGGCGACGAGCAGGTCATCAAGGTCTCGCTGAAGGACGGCGAGAAGGTTGACGGCAGCTCGAAGATCCAGGCGAGCTACATCGGCGACCAGGGCGTGTCCCTGGCCAGCACACTCCAGAACAAATTCGAGAACAAGCAGATCCCGGACGGCTACACCGTCTCTCCGTCCAAGCAGAACCCCTTCGTGGGCATCCTGCTGTCTCTGCTTCCCTTCGTCCTCATCGTCGTCGTCTTCCTGTTCCTGATGAATCAGATGCAGGGCGGCGGCTCCCGGGTCATGAACTTCGGGAAGTCCAAGGCGAAGCTCATCACCAAGGACACCCCGAAGACGACGTTCGCGGACGTCGCGGGCTCGGACGAGGCTGTCGAAGAGCTCCACGAGATCAAGGAGTTCCTCCAGGAGCCGGCGAAGTTCCAGGCCGTCGGAGCGAAGATCCCCAAGGGCGTCCTGCTCTACGGGCCTCCTGGTACGGGCAAGACGCTGCTCGCACGCGCCGTCGCGGGTGAGGCCGGCGTTCCCTTCTACTCCATCTCCGGTTCCGACTTCGTCGAGATGTTCGTCGGTGTCGGTGCCTCCCGAGTCCGTGACCTGTTCGAGCAGGCCAAGGCGAACGCTCCGGCGATCGTCTTCGTCGACGAGATCGACGCGGTCGGCCGCCATCGCGGCGCCGGCCTCGGCGGTGGTCACGACGAGCGCGAGCAGACCCTCAACCAGCTGCTCGTCGAGATGGACGGCTTCGACGTGAAGGGCGGCGTCATCCTGATCGCCGCCACCAACCGGCCCGACATCCTCGACCCGGCCCTCCTGCGCCCCGGCCGCTTCGACCGCCAGATCGCGGTCGACCGCCCGGACATGCAGGGCCGTCTGGAGATCCTCAAGGTCCACCAGAAGGGCAAGCCGGTCGCTCCGGACGTCGACCTGTCCGCGGTGGCGCGTCGGACCCCCGGCTTCACGGGTGCCGACCTGTCGAACGTGCTGAACGAAGCGGCGCTGCTCACCGCGCGCGCCAACGGGAAGCTGATCGACAACAACATGCTGGACGAGGCGATCGACCGCGTGGTCGCGGGCCCGCAGAAGCGGACCCGGATCATGTCGGACAAGGAGAAGAAGATCACCGCGTACCACGAGGGCGGCCACGCCCTGGTCGCGGCGGCTTCCCCGAACTCCGACCCGGTCCACAAGATCACGATCCTCTCGCGCGGCCGTGCCCTCGGCTACACGATGGTCCTGCCGGACGAGGACAGGTACTCCACGACCCGCAACGAAATGCTCGACCAGCTGGCATACATGCTGGGCGGGCGCGCGGCCGAGGAGCTTGTCTTCCACGACCCGACCACCGGCGCCGCGAACGACATCGAGAAGGCCACGGCCACCGCTCGCGCGATGGTCACGCAGTACGGCATGACCGAGCGTCTGGGCGCGATCAAGTTCGGCGGCGACAACACCGAGCCCTTCCTGGGCCGGGAGATGTCGCACCCGCGCGACTACTCGGAAGAGGTCGCCGCGCTCGTCGACGAAGAGGTCAAGAAGCTCATCGAGAACGCGCACAACGAGGCCTGGGAAATCCTGGTCGAGAACCGTGACGTCCTCGACGCGCTGGTGCTCCAGCTGCTGGAGAAGGAGACGCTGAGCAAGGAGCAGATCGCCGAGGTCTTCGCTCCCATCGTGAAGCGCCCGGCCCGCCCCGCGTGGACCGGCTCCTCCCGTCGCACGCCGTCCACCCGCCCGCCGGTGCTCTCCCCCAAGGAGCTGTCACTGACGAACGGCGCGAACGGCTCGGCGGCGGCCATCGCCACCGCGACGGGGTCCGTCCCGGCGGCGGAGGCGGCCCCGGAGGACCGCTCCGAGAGCTGACATCGTTCGGCTCCCGGCGGCCTCACCAGGCCCGGAATGGATGCCGTGCCCCCCAGGTTCTAGCCTGGGGGGCGCGGCATTTTCGTGTGCCCGCACCTTTTGGACGCGTCGAGGCACGCGCAGGATCCACAGGAACGAGGACCAGATGACCGACCCCGTGACGCTGGACGGCGAGGGAGTGATCGGAGAGTTCGACGAGAAGCGTGCCGAGAACGCCGTACGGGAGCTCCTGATCGCTGTCGGCGAGGACCCGGACCGCGAGGGCCTGAGGGAGACGCCGGGGCGGGTGGCGCGGGCGTACAAGGAGATATTCGCGGGCCTGTGGCAGCAGCCGGAGGACGTGCTGACGACGACGTTCGACCTCGGACACGACGAGATGGTCCTGGTGAAGGACATCGAAGTCTTCAGCACCTGTGAACACCATCTGGTGCCGTTCAGGGGGGTCGCGCACGTGGGCTACATCCCGGCCACCAGCGGCAAGATCACCGGCCTGTCCAAGCTGGCCCGCCTGGTCGACGTCTACGCCCGGCGCCCCCAGGTGCAGGAACGGCTGACGACACAGATCGCCGACTCCCTGATGGAGATCCTGGAGCCGCGCGGTGTGATCGTGGTCGTCGAGTGCGAGCACATGTGCATGTCCATGCGCGGCATCCGCAAGCCGGGCGCGAAGACCATCACGTCGGCGGTGCGCGGACAGCTCCGGGACGCCGCGACGCGCAACGAGGCGATGAGCCTCATCATGGCCCGCTAGCCGCGACGGACGCCGGGCAGGCCCACGGACGCGGGCCTGCTGTCGGGGCTCCTAGGCCACCGGAGCGACGCCGCCGTGGTGCTCGTCGTCGTCCTCCGGGAGCTTGCAGACGCGCTCAAGGAAGAAGGCCGCCGCTATCACGCCGATTCCGGCGACGACGGAGAGGCCGGCGTAGATGGCCTGGTCGCGGCGGGCTGGGACCTCCAGGGATTCCAGGAGGAACACGCCGGTGCCGCCGTACATGCCCGCCACCAGGGCGGCCACCAGGGCGCTCGCCTGGCCGAAGACGACCGCGCGGGCGGCCATCAGCGGATCGACGCCCTTGGCACCGGGGCGGCGCTCGCGCTGGGCCTTGAGGCGGGCGCGCAGCGAGAGTGCCGTCGCGAGAAGGACGATCGCGATCAGGGCCAGGACGATGGGGGCGGCCAGCGGGACCCGGGGCAGTGTGCCCACCGCGGCCCACAGGCGGGCGCCCGCCCAGGACAGCACTCCGGCCACCACGAACACGGCGGCCAGTGTCCTGATGCGCAGCTCTTTCACGATGCCCCTTCGGTAGCCCGCCTGTGGCCGGGGCCTGTGTCGGGCCGCCCGGCGTGTGGTCGTCTTGACCTTAACGACTACTCGGGCAGCCGGAGTTCCAGGTCGGGGCGGGCCGCGACCCCGTCCCGGGTGACGGCGGCGAGGAGCTGGGCGACGGCGCCGCGGCCGGGGAGCTGTGCCTCGGGGTCCACGTCGTGCCAGGGGGCGAGCACGAAGGCCCGCTCGTGGGCGCGCGGGTGAGGGAGGGTCAGCACCGGGTCGTCGGAGACGACATCGGCGTAGGCGACGATGTCCACGTCGATCGTGCGCGGGCCCCAGCGCTCGTCCCGTACGCGGTGGAAGGCCTCCTCGACCGCGTGTGCCCGCTCCAGGAGCGAGGACGGGGGGAGGGTGGTCCTGAGGACCACGACCGCGTTGAAGTACGACGGCTGGCTGCCCGGGTCGACGCCCCACGGCTCCGTCTCGTAGACGGGGGAGACGGCTTTGACCCGGACGCCCGGGGTGTCCTCCAGGGCGTCGATGGCGCCCTGGAGCGTCTCCAGGCGGTTGCCCAGGTTCGAACCGAGGGAGATCACCGCGCGCCTGGGGTTGGACAGGGTCGTGTCCGCGGCGTCCACCTGCTCGACCACGGAGGCGGGCACCGGCTGGACGGTCGGGTCGCTCTGACCCTCGGTGAAGGACGCGGTCATACTCGGCTCCGGATGATGGTGACGGTCACGTCGTCGAAGGGGACGGTGATCGGCGCGTCCGGTTTGTGGACGCAGACCTCGACCTCCTGGACCCCGTCGTGCTTGAGACACGTCTGGGCGATGCGCTCGGCGAGCGTCTCGATGAGATCGACGGGCTCGCCCTCGACCACGGCGACGACCTCTTCCGCGACGATGCCGTAGTGCACGGTCTTCGCCAGGTCGTCGTCGGCCGCGGCCGGCCGGGTGTCCAGGCCCAGCGTCAGATCCACGATGAAGGTCTGGCCCTCCTCGCGTTCCTTCTGGAAGACGCCGTGGTGCCCGCGGGCCTTGAGGCCGCGCAGCGCGACACGATCCACGCGAATCACTCCTGCAATCGTCGGTGACGGCCGTCGTGCGCCGAATGCGGTCGGCACACCGGCCTCGAACGAATCTACCTGCGGGCACTGACAACGTTCGCCCACGGAGGCGGGCGCCGGGCGAAGGCCACGAGGCTTCACCGGGTGTTTCCCCTGGGGAACGCGGCGGCTCACGGGTTGGTAGCCGCCCCTACCCCGGGCGGGTGATTCCAACCACCTTTTGGTCCCTGCGGGCCGTACACCCACTCAACCGGCGGTGTCCTCGTCCTCTTCCTCGCCCGATTCGGCCAGCACGGGGGAGGCGTGGTGGGACCAGAGTTTCCAACCGTCGGCGGTACGGCGGAACACGTTCGTGGCGACGACCAACTGGCCGACGAGCGGTCCGAGCTCGTCGCTGTCGTCGGGGGCCGGTCCGCCGCTGAGGATGTTCTCGGTGCAGGTGACCAGGGCCGTGTCGCCGGAGACGGAGACGCGCACATCGGTGAGGAAGAACTGGATGTACTCCGTGTTCGCCATGATCAGCGCGTACGAGCGGAGCACCTCGCCGCGGCCGTTGAGGACGGGCCAGCCGGGGTGGACGCAGGAGACGACCGCGCCCTCGCCCTCGAAGTCGTCGTCGGACGTGTCCAGCGGGGCCAGCCACAGCGAGGACAGTTCCTCGAAGTCACCGCGTTCCATCGCCTCGTAGAACGCGGTGTTGGCGAGTTCGACCTGCTCGACGTCGGTACGCGGTGTGCTCACCGGGCTCCCTCTGCGGCCGGACCGGCGGCGTCCGATGCCCCGCCGGCCCGGGCACCCTCGACGGCGCGCGCGACCCGTACGGCGTCGGCGGTGGCGCGTACCTCGTGCACGCGGACTGCCCAGGCGCCCTGCTGGGCGGCGATCGCCGAGACGGCGGCCGTGGCGGCGTCGCGCTCGCGCGCGGGGGGCGGGGCGCCCTCGGGACCGGCCAGCACGCGGCCGAGGAAACGCTTGCGGGAGGCGGCGACCAGCAGGGGGTGGCCGAGGGCGCGGAGGCGGTCGAGGTGGGCGAGGAGGGCCAGGTCGTGCTCCGGGTCCTTGGAGAAGCCGAGCCCGGGGTCGACGACGACGCGGTCGGGGGCGATACCGCCCGCCAGAACGGCCTCCACGCGTGCGTGCAGTTCGTCGAGGACTTCGGAGACCACGTCCGCGTACGTCCCCTGGACGTTCCCGCCCGCCAGGAAGCCGCGCCAGTGCATGACCACGAAGGGGGCGCCCGCGGCCGCGACGGCCGGGATCATCGCGGGGTCGGCGAGGCCGCCGCTGACGTCGTTCACGAGGGCCGCGCCGGCGGCGAGGGACCGCTCGGCGACGGAGGCGCGCATGGTGTCCACGGAGACCGTGACGCCCTCGGAGGCGAGGCCGCGGACGACGGGGATGACGCGCTTGAGCTCCTCCGCCTCGTCGACGCGGGTGGCGCCGGGGCGGGTGGACTCGCCGCCCACGTCCACGAGGTCGGCGCCCTCGGCGACGAGCTCCAGGCCGTGCTTGACCGCGGCCGTCGTGTCGAACCAGTGGCCGCCGTCGGAGAAGGAATCGGGGGTGACGTTCACGACCCCCATGACCGCGCAGCGGTCCCACGTCGGCAGTCCCGCGACTCGGCCGCGCCCGCGCTCAATACTCATACGTCCAGCCTAGGCCTCCCGCGAGGGGCGGAATCGCCCCCTGCCGGTCTCAACGGTTCCTGGTGGGTGCGGGCGGCCCGCCCGCCGGGGCCTTCGGTCGCTTCGCGGTCCGTTCCCCGCCCTACCGCCCGCCCCACCGCCTGTCCCGGCCGGCGGAACGGGCCCCCGGCGGGGCGCCGCCCGGTATGCCGGCTACGCCGCTCTCACCTCCCGCTCCGCCACCGCGTGCGAGCACGGACGCGGAGCCGCTGCGCGGCGGCGCAGCACCCGGGGCAGGGCGAGGTTCACGAAGCCCTCGGCCTGCATGGCGGCGAAGCCGATGCGGGGGAGGTCGCGGGAGGAGCCGTAGACGACGAAGCGCGGCTCCCAGCGCGGGCGGAACTTGGCGTTGAACTTGTACAGCGACTCGATCTGGAACCAGCGGGACAGGAAGACCAGCAGTCCGCGCCAGGCGCGCAGCACGGGCCCGGCGCCGATCTTCTCGCCGCGGGCGAGCGCCGCGCGGAACATCGCGAAGTTGAGCGAGATCCGGTTGATGCCGAGGCGGGGAGACGCCTGGAGCGCCGCCACGATGAGGAGTTCGTTCATGCCGGGGTCGGCCGCGCGGTCGCGGCGCATGAGGTCGAGCGACACGCCGTCCGTGCCCCACGGGACGAAGTGCAGGACGGCCTTCAGGTCTCCGTACGGGCCGGGCGGGTCGTCGGTCTTGTGCGCCGTGGCGATCAGGCAGTTCCCGTCGGACGGGTCGCCGACGCGGCCGAGCGCCATGGAGAAGCCGCGCTCGGTGTCGGTGCCGCGCCAGTCCTCCGCGGCGCGCCGTATCCGGTCCAGTTCTCCCTCTCCGAGGTCACGGATGCGCCGTACCCGCGTCTCGTAACCAGCCCGCTCGATGCGCTTCACCATCTGGCGGACGTTTCGCATCGCGCGTCCGCTGAGGGAGAAATCCGCGACATCCACCACCGCCTCGTCCCCCAGTTCGAGGGCGTCGAGGCCGGTCTCGCGGGTCCACACCTCGCCGCCCGTCTCGGAGCAGCCCATGACGGCGGGCGTCCAGGAGTGCGCCTTGGCCTCGTCCATGAAGCGTTCGATCGCACCGGGCCAGGCCTCCACGTCGCCGATGGGGTCGCCGCTGGCGAGCATCACGCCGGAGACGACGCGATAGGTCACCGCCGCCTTGCCGCTGGGCGAGAAGACGACCGCCTTGTCGCGGCGGAGAGCGAAGTGGCCGAGGGAGTCGCGGCCGCCGTGCTTGTCCAGGAGGACGCGCAGCCGGGTCTCGTCGCCCTCCGTGAGGCGGGCGGCGGGGTGTTCGGGGCGGAAGGCGAAGTAGACGGTGGTGACGGCGGTCAGCCAGCCGAGGGCGCCGAGGGAGAAGGCGACCGTCCAGGAGGTGGGTCCGGCGTAGTCGACGGGGCCTTCGAAGCCGACCAGGCCGTACAGGACGTGGCTGATGCGGTCGGCCAGGCTCGGGTCGCCGATCATGCGGTTCTCGTGGACGCTGACGATGACGAGTCCGAGGACGAGGGAACCGGCGCCCATGAGAACGAAGTTGGCGAGCGCGCGCCAGCGGCTGCGTGGATCGGGCAGGGCCGCGAACTCATCGCGGTGGCGCAGCAGCGGTGCGAGCAGCGCGGCCGAGATGACGACGCCGATCAACGAGTGGCGGTACGCGAACTGCGCGGCGGCGCCTGCCGGGAGCAGCGCGACCGCGGCGCGCCAGGCCCGCCGTTTGCGGCGGCGCAGCCCGTGGGCGAGCAGCAGCAGAAGCACTCCGGCGCTGAGCGAGAGCGCCGCGGCGAACGGGCCGAACGAGCCGGGCAGCACCTCCGCCAGGGCGTGCATACGGCTGTGACGGAAGCGCGGGAAGACGCCCGCGGCGATGTCCAGGAGACCTACGAGCGTGCAGGCCCTGGCGACCAGGGCGGGGACGGCCTCGGGGCTCGGACCGCGGAGTATGCGCCGCGTCCGGCCTGTTCGGCTCGGAACCTCGCCCGACAATTCCCCATCTATCCTGACAGACATCGCATCCCGTGGTTCTGCGAGAGACCTTGAACCCGGTGCCAATCCGGCATCCGGCGACATTGCGCCCTCTAGGACGGTGTCTTGGGGAGACAGGTTCACTCCTCTCCGGAAAGCCGGTTCAAAAGGCAAGGAAAGTCCAGGGCAAGGACTCGCGAAGGAGCGGGACGGGCCCGGGCGGAAAGCGCAGGCGGGAACAGGCGATGGGTCTCACGAGCAACAAGGTGCTGGTTCTGGCGGTCCTGCTCGCCGTACTGCTGTTCGTCGGCACGGTGTGGTGGTGGCCCCGGCTGGCCCGGCGCACCTGGCGGTCCGTCGGCGGACGTGTGGGCCTGCTGCTGGCCACCCAGGTGGCGCTGTTCGCCTCGGTCGGGCTGTGCGCCAACCAGGCGTTCGGGTTCTACGCCAGCTGGGGGGACCTCCTCGGCAGGGAGCGCGGTGAGGGCGTGGTCGTCGACCAGAACGGGGCGGGCGGTCCGGGCGGCGGCCCCCTCCGAGTGGTGGACACCCGGCGGGTGAACGTCTCGGGCGGGTCCCGGCCGCAGGTCGGCGGCCAGATCCAGAAGATCGACATCATCGGCCGTACGACCCGGATCGCCACATCGGCGTACGTCTATCTGCCACCGGAGTACTTCCAGCCGCGGTCCGGCACCCGTACGTTCCCGGTCACCACCGTGCTGACCGGCTATCCCGGCACCGCCGAGGCGCTCATCAAGGGCCTCCACTTCCCGCAGACGGCGAACCGGCTGGCCAAGAACGGCCGGATCCAGCCGATGATCCTGGTCATGCTGCGGCCGACCGTGGCGCCCCCGAGGGACACCGAGTGCGTGGACGTGCCCGGCGGTCCGCAGACCGAGTCCTTCTTCGCCAAGGACCTCCCCGACGCCGTATCGGCCCACTACAGGGTGGGCCGGAAACCCGGGAGCTGGGGCGTCATCGGCGACTCGACGGGCGGGTACTGCGCGCTGAAGCTCGCCGTCCACCACCCCGAGGTGTACGCCGCCGGTGCGGGCCTGTCGCCGTACTACAAGGCGGCGGTCGACCGGACGACGGGCGATCTCTTCCACGGCGACAAGGCGCTGCGCGACAGCGCCGACCTGCGCTGGTATCTCAAGAACAAGCCCGCGCCCGACACCTCACTGCTCGTCAGCAGCAGCAGGGCGGGCGAATCCAACTACAAGGAAACGCTGGACTTCATAGACCTCGTGAAGTCCAACGGGCGTACCAGGATCTCGTCGATCATCCTCGACAGCGGCGGCCACAACTTCAACACCTGGCGGCGGGAGATCCCCGCGGCGCTCCAGTGGATCAGCGGGCGGCTGAGCGACCGCTGACGCGTGCCCCGCCGGACCGGGCCCACCGGACGAATTCGGCGTCCGGCACGGAGAAATGTCGCCCCTCGGGGAAATGTCGCGCCCCCGATGATTCCGATTCGGTGAACCGTCCGGAGCCGGCGGAATTGATCGAGGAGCCGGAGCGACAGGGGCGTGACGGGCCTTGTGGGACAAGCGGTGTGCCCTGTCGACGGTTGGTACGGGACAATCGTTCCGGGGTGACTGTGTTTTTACCGGGCGGGGCACCAAGATTCGCCTACGCGCGGTAAGTTTCTGGCCATGCCACGTGGACGCCACCGCCATTCCCCGCCCTTGCACAGGGTGCTGCCTCCTTCGGCGATCGCCGGCGTGTCGCTCGTCTGCGCCGTAGGGCCCTGGCTGTTCACGGAGGCGTTCGTGCTCCGTGTGCTGGCCGCGGGCGCCGCGGCGACAGCGGTCGCCGGTGCGGTCGTCATGCGCCGCTGGGACACCTCGGCCGGCAAACGCGTCGCCGACCTCACGCGCGCGCGAGCGAGCGACGAGTGGCGTCATGAGGAGCGGGTCGCCGAACTGGAGACCGACCTCGACGAGTCGCGGGAGCTGCGCGTCAAGCTGGAGCAGAAGCTGCGCGCCAAGCGCACCGAGCTGGCCGGCCTGCGCAACGAACACGCGGCGCTGCTGCGGCGGTACGCCACGGCGGAGACGGAGCGGGCGACCGCTCTGGAGGGCCGCAGGCAGCTCGCCATAGAGGCCGCGGTGCCGACGCGCGCCCTGCCGGCCGCGCGGACGGCTCCGGATGCGGCCGAGACGCCGGACTCCCCGACGCAGGACTCCCCGGAGACGCCGGATTCCCCTGGCGCCGAGGGCTCCGCCGACGCGGTGGATTCGCCGGACGCGCCCGAGGCGGTCGAGACGTCCGAGGAGCCGGAGGAGTCCGAGGAGTCGGGCGGCTCCGAGGGCGCGGTGTCCGCGTCCGGGAGCGGGGCGGAGGCCATCGCGGCCTTCACGACGACTGATGACGACACGGCTTCCGCGGAGGCGGAGGCGGAGGTCGACGCCGAGGCCGACGCCGACGCCGACGCCGACGAGTCTCCCGAGGTCTTCTCTCCGGCCGGGTCGTCGCTCTTCCTGCGGGCGGGCGCGGCGCTGAGCCGGATAGCCGGCGGCACTCGGGAGACGGAAGGCACCGAGGCCTCGACGGTCTCGGGGTCCGTGGCCCTGGCGTTGTCCGACGCGGAGCGGGACTCCGGTGCGGATGCCGAAGCCGTTTCCGATGCTGACGCCGACGCCGACGCCGACGCCGACGCCGACGCCGACGCCGACGCCGCGACGGCCGAGCCCCTGATCGAGGCTCCCGCGCGTGGCGAGTCCGCGCTGGACGCGGCCGTCAAGAGGGACGCGGCCGCGAAGAGGGACGCGGCGGCGAGGAAGGGTGCGGTCGCGACGAAGGACGCGGTCGCAGCGAAGGACACGGCCGTGAGCGCCGAGCCCCCGAGGCGTGCTGCGCCAGGCGAGACGGGTCCGTCCCCGGACGCCGTCGCGGAAGCGGGTGGGGCGCAGGGGAAGCCCGAGGCGGCCGGCGAGCATCAGCGCGCGGTCGCCGAGGCCAAGCCTTCGCAGCCCGCCGAATCCGCCACGCCGGCCCTGGCCGAGGCGGCGCAGCCGGCCCGGGCGTCGCATTCCGCCAAGCCCGCCCAGCGGTCCGGGCACTTCACCGTGCCGACGGCGGTGGCCGTCGTCCCGGCCACCGCACCGGTGCGACGGCCCTCGGTGGAGGGCGGGTTCGACTTCTTCGGTACGCAGAAGGAGTCGTCCGACGCCGCCGCGATGGAAGCCGTACAGAACGAGGACCTGGCCGACGTGGTCGGTCAGGAGGCGCTCGCCCTGCACAAGGCCGAGGCCGAGTCCGGGTTCAAGCCCGCGAGCGAGGGTTCGCGCGATGTCGGCCGTCAGGTCATCGACCTGACCGCGCACGACGAGACGGAGCACATCGACCTGTCAGGGCTGCGGAGCGCGGCTTCCTGAGCCGCCCGCGTCCCGGCGGACAGACGTGACGGAGTGAGGGCAGTGGCACCACGCCACTGCCCTCACTCCTTTTGGGCGCAAGCCGTCGGTCCGTGTCATCGGTCCCGTGCGGGCGCAGGCCGTCGGTCCGTGTCATCGGTCCGTTTCGGGCGTGAGTCTTCGGTCCGCCGCCTCGGTCCGCCCGTGGGCGGCTTCGCGGCCGTGCGAGGCCTCAGGCCATCCACCGGTCCGGCCGGGCCTCCCGCCGCCCGGTGCGGGACCGGTCGGCCTGGGCCTGGAGGAGCTCCGCCGCCTCCGCGGCGTTCCGCAGCCGCGCCGTCACCGTCTTGTCGGCGCCGGTGTCGATGTGGACGTCGGCGAGTCCCTTGAGGCGTTCCCACGGCCCCTGTGTCAGCCGTACGCTCTGCGCCTTCGCGTGCGGGACGAGGGAGAGGCTGCGCCGCAGCAGCCCGTGACGCGCCGCGAAGACGGTGTCGGTGACGGCGAGTCCGTACCCGCGCCACCAGAACGGCAGGCACCAGCCGGCCCGCCGCGGCGGCCGGTCCAGGGACACCGGAACGGTCACCCCGGGCAGCACCGCGGCGATCACGGTCCCGGCGACCTCGCGCGGAGCGACGGGCACGAGGACCGAGTTCGAGGACCCGGCCACGTCCAGCTCGACGCGCACCCACCCGCGGCGCCGCCACAGCAGGGGTTCGACGATCCGCACGGTCTGCACGCGGCCGGGCGGCACCGTCTCGTGCGTGCGGTCCAGGAGCCCGTGGTCGATGCGGAGTCCGTCGGGCGACTCGCCCACCGTCCAGTCGTACTCGCCGACGAACCGTCCCACGCTGCTCGCGCCCGCCGCGCCGAGCAGCGGCAGTCCGGTCGCGAGGACCGTCCACACGCTGTGCGTGAGGAGCCACAGGAACGCGGGGACGACGACAGCGGCGAGGAGGGAGCCCCAGGTGGCGCCGGTGAGCACCAGGGAGACGGCGAGGACGCCGGGCGGGACGTGCAGCAGCCGGCGCACCGGCGCCTCGCCGACCTCGTGGGCGGACTCGGGTGCGAAACCGGCGGCCCGGGCGAGGAGTTCGGCGCGCAGCATCCGGGCCTCGCCCTCGCCCAGGTACGCCAGCTCGTCCTTCTTGTCCGCCCCGACGACATCGAGCTTGAGCTTGGCGACACCCGCGACGCGGGCCAGCAGCGGCTGGGTGACGTCGACGGCCTGGAGCCGGTCGAGCCGGATGTGCGCGGTGCGGCGGAACAACAGGCCGGTGCGGATGCGCAGTTCGGTGTCGGTCACCGCGAAGTGCGTGAACCACCAGCTCAGAAAGCCGTAGAGGGCGGCGCCCGGGACGATCACGACGAGTCCGACGATCAGGGCGGTCGTGGTGAGTCTGGTCAGCTGCTCCTGCGCCTGGTTGGGGTCGTGGACGGCCCAGCCGGCGATCACGGTGACCGGCGCCCAGGCGCGCCGGAACGGGGTCACGGGGTGCAACCGGCGCTCGGACAGCGGCCTCTCCTCCCGTACGGAGCCGTCGCCGCCCGGCAGGGCGCTCGTTCCGGCCGGAACGAGGGACGCGGCAGGGGTGTCCCCCAGGGAGTCCGAGGAGGCCGCATCGCCCGGCGAGGCCGTGCTCACAGTCCCGCCGATCGTGCCTCGCCCAGTTCGGTCAGCCGGTCCCGCAGCCGTTCGGCCTCGGCCGGGGCGAGACCCGGGATGCACGCGTCGGTCGCCGCGGCGGCCGTGTGCAACTGCACGCTGGCGAGCCCGAAGCGACGTTCGAGGGGCCCGGAGGTCACTTCGACCAGCTGCATGCGCCCGTACGGCACCACGGTCTCCTCACGCCACAGCACACCCCGGCTGATCAGCAGGTCGTCCGCGCGTTCCGCGTACCGCCAGGAGCGCCAGTTGCGCCCCAGCATGGGCCAGCCCCACACGATCAGGGCGAGCGGCAGCAGGGCGAAGGCCGCCCAGCCCGGACCGGCGAACAGCCCGAGGAGCAGCCCGACGCCGATCGTCAGAAGTCCCAGCCACACCACCAGCAGCAGCCGCCGCATGCGCAGCAGCCCCGGAGGCAGCCCTCTCCAGACCGGCTCCGGCATCGCGTTCCCGGCCGTCCGTGTGCTCCCCGTCTCCATGCGGCAAGCGTACGTACGAGAGACTGTGCCCATGACTCCTACGACGGAGACCATGGTCGGCATCGGCGGCGCTGCCGAGAGCACCGACATGGTGCTCAACATCGGCCCCCAGCACCCCTCGACCCATGGAGTGCTGAGGCTGCGGCTCGTGCTCGACGGCGAGCGGATCCAGCACGCGGAGCCGGTCATCGGCTATATGCACCGCGGCGCGGAGAAGCTCTTCGAGGCGCGCGACTACCGCCAGATCATCATGCTCGCCAACCGCCACGACTGGCTGTCCGCGTTCTCGAACGAACTGGGCGTCGTCCTCGCCGTGGAGCGGATGCTCGGCATGGAGGTCCCCGCGCGCGCGGTGTGGACGCGCACGCTCCTCGCGGAGCTCAACCGTGTCCTCAACCACCTGATGTTCCTCGGCTCCTATCCCCTGGAGCTGGGCGGGATCACCCCGATCTTCTACGCCTTCACGGAGCGCGAGGAACTCCAGCACGTCATGGAAGAGATCTCCGGCGGGCGCATGCACTACATGTTCAACCGCGTCGGCGGCCTCAAGGAGGACCTCCCGGCCGGATGGGCCACCCGCGCGCGTGCCTGCGTCGCCGCGCTGCGCTCGCGCATGGGCGTGTACGACGACCTGGTGCTCGGCAACGAGATCTTCCGCGGGCGTACGCGCGATGTGGGCGTCCTCGCGCCGGAGGCCGTGCACGCGTACGGCGTGAGCGGCCCCATCGCGCGTGCCTCCGGCGTCGACTTCGACCTGCGCCGTGACGAGCCCTATCTCGCGTACGGCGAGCTCCGGGACACCCTGAAGGTCGTCACCCGCCAGGAGGGCGACTGCCTGGCCCGCTTCGAGTGCCTCCTGGAGCAGACGCACGTCTCCCTGGATCTCGCGGACGCCTGCCTCGACCGGCTCGCCGAGCTGCCGCCCGGGCCGATCAACCAGCGCCTGCCCAAGGTCCTGAAGGCGCCCGAGGGGCACACGTACGCCTGGACCGAGAACCCCCTCGGCATCAACGGCTACTACCTCGTCAGCAAGGGCGAGAAGACCCCGTACCGGCTGAAGCTGCGCTCCGCGTCGTACAACAACATCCAGGCGCTCGCCGAACTGCTGCCGGGGACGCTGGTCGCGGACATGGTGGCGATCCTGGGGTCACTGTTCTTCGTCGTCGGGGACATCGACAAGTAGGGCGCCGCGAAGGAGCGCGCTCTCGCCGGCCGGGGTGTCCGGGCGCACTTCCGGGAGGCCCACGGGCTGGAGCAGCCAGCCGAAGTCGCCCAGGCCGCCCGGCGCGGTGAGCTCCGCGGCCGCGCCGGCGCCCGTGAGGGCGCGCACATAGGCGGCGGGGTCCGTGGACGCCAGCGCGAGCGGCGGGCGCGCGCCGCTCACGCCCAGTGCGTGCAGCGCCGCGCGCTGGCTCGTCACGCGCCCCCCGGGCAGCGTGCACGCGTCGAGTGCCACGTGCGCGGTGATGTCGCAGGACCCGTCCGGCACCGGAACCGTCTCGCGCCCTTCCCGGAAACCGGTGAGCGTCCCGAAGGGCGGCCGGCCGCCCGCGAAGTGCGCGTAGTCGACGGCCACGGCGAGACCCCGGTCGAGCGCGGACACGGTGGAGGCCCAGGCGATGTCCCGGGGCAGCCCGATCTCGGCACGGGCGCCTTCGGCGGGCGCGGGGGGCTCCCGGAGGGCCGCGTGCGCTCCCTGTGGAAACGGAGCTTCTTGTGGGGGTGTGGGGACCTGCCGCGCTCCCGGTGCGGGCGTGCGGGCGAGCCGCGCGCCGGGCCACCACCAGCGCTCCAGCCACTCCGCCTCCGCCCCGGTGACGGCCTCCCCGAGGCGTTCGGCCCCGTCGCCGCGGACCAGGACCAGACGCGGCACCCCGTCCGGGCCGGCCTCGGCGACGTCCACGGGCACGTTGTCCAGCCACTCGTTGGCGAACAGCAGCCCGGTGATCTTCTCCGGAGGCTCGGTGAGCCAGGCGATCCGGTCATCCAGGCCGGCCGGGCGGTCGGCGCGCTCGACCGCGTACCCGCGCGCGCGGGAGGCCACCTCGGCCGGGAGAGCGGCGAGGACGCCGGTCACCAGCTCGCCGCGGCCCGCCGCCATGTCGACGAAGTCCAGCACGTCCGGCCGGCCGAGCGCCGCGTCGACCCGG
This sequence comes from Streptomyces sp. NPDC060027, assembly GCF_042737005.1. Taxonomy (NCBI): domain Bacteria; kingdom Bacillati; phylum Actinomycetota; class Actinomycetes; order Kitasatosporales; family Streptomycetaceae; genus Streptomyces; species Streptomyces sp. NPDC060027. The sequence goes on along the minus strand of NZ_JBHWVI010000004.1, from coordinate 37,762 downwards.
CACAGCAGCCGCGCCACGGCGGCGGCGAACAGCGGGGACGCGTGCACCGAGGTCCGGAAGTGCCCGGCGGGCCCCTCGGGCCTGCGATAGAAGCCGGAGGGGCCGTACAGCGCCTCCTCCGTCGCCTCGCGCCACCCTCGCCACTCGCCTGCCGCCTCACGTCTCACCGGGCCAGGCTAAGGGCTGTCGTCCCGGTCAGGTCGGGTGCGGACGGTGCCGAGCCGGCGGGGATCCGCGGAGGGCGTGCGGGCCGGACCCGGCGTCCGCGGCGGGGTGCGGACGACCGTCCCCGGGCGTCGCGGAGTGGTGGGCATCCACCTTGGGGAGTACGAGGGGCGGTCCCGGATCGATCCTCCGGCTGACCCCTGCACACTGCACGCTTCCCTACTCTGGGTTACGTGCAGCGCCTCTATGACTTTCTCCGCAGGTACCCGACATGGGTCGACAGCTTCTGGGCCGTCGCCCTGCTCGGCGTCACCGGCGTGAGCAGCGCGACGGTCGACGGGGCCGAGGACCACCACGGGTCGTTCGCCGAGTCCCTGACGATCGCCTCCTTCCTGTGCCTGGTCGTCGCGCTGCGCCGCCGCATGCCGGAGAAGATGCTGATCCTGGCCGCGGCCCTGGGCTTCCTCCAGCTGATCTTCGACGTGGAGGTGATGCCCGCGGACTTCGCGATGATGGTGATCATCTACACCGTCGCAGCGGACGGCGCCCGTTGGGCCTCCCGGTTCGCGCTGATCGGCGGGCTGTGCGCGGGCACGCTCTCGCAGCTCCGCTGGCCCGCGAATGAGTCGGGCGGGCTGGGCGGCGTCCTCATAGCGATCTTCCAGACGGTTCCGTTCGCGCTCGCCTGGGTGCTCGGTGACTCGATCCGCACCCGCCGCGCGTACCTCGCGCAGCTGGAGGAGCGTGCCGCCCGTCTGGAGAAGGAGCGCGAGGCACAGGCCAAGGTCGCGGTCGCCGCCGAGCGCGCCCGGATCGCGCGTGAGCTGCACGACGTGGTCGCGCACAACGTCTCGGTGATGGTGGTCCAGGCCGACGGTGCCGCGTACGTCATGGACACCGCCCCGGACCAGGCCAAGAAGGCCCTGGAGACCATCTCGGGGACCGGCCGTCAGGCCCTCGCCGAGATGCGCCGCCTGCTCGGCGTCCTGCGCACCGGCGAGCACCAGGAGGGCGGCGAGTACGTGCCGCAGCCCGACGTCGAGCAGCTCGACGACCTCATCGCGCAGTGCCGTACCTCCGGCCTCCCCGTCGACTTCAAGGTGGAGGGCACCCCGCGTCCCCTGCCCAGCGGCGTGGAGCTCACGGCGTACCGCATCGTGCAGGAGGCGCTCACCAACACCCGCAAGCACGGGGGCCCGAACGCGGGTGCGAGCGTCCGCCTGGTCTACTTCGACGACGGCCTCGGACTGCTCGTCGAGGACGACGGCAAGGGCGCTCCCCACGAGCTGTACGAGGACGGCGGCGCCGACGGGCAGGGCCACGGCCTGATCGGCATGCGCGAGCGCGTCGGCATGGTCGGCGGCACGCTGGACGCGGGGCCGCGGCCGGGTGGAGGCTTCCGCATCAGCGCCCTGCTGCCGCTCAAACCGGCCCACTGACACCTGTACACACCTGATTCCTACGAATGATCCTTACAAAGTGAAAGGCCCCCGATGGCGATCCGCGTGATGCTCGTCGACGACCAGGTGCTGCTGCGCACCGGCTTCCGGATGGTGCTCGCCGCCCAGCCGGACATGGAGGTCGTGGCCGAGGCGGGCGACGGCGTCGAGGCCCTCCAGGTGCTGCGCGCCACCGCGGTCGACGTGGTCCTGATGGACGTACGCATGCCGAAGCTGGACGGCGTGGAGACCACCCGCCGCATCTGTTCGGACCCGAACCCGCCGAAGGTGCTGATCCTCACCACCTTCGACCTCGACGAGTACGCCTTCTCCGGGCTCAAGGCGGGCGCCTCCGGCTTCATGCTCAAGGACGTGCCCCCGGGCGAGCTGCTCGCCGCCATCCGTTCCGTGCACAGCGGCGACGCCGTCGTCGCGCCGTCCACCACCCGGCGCCTGCTCGACCGGTTCGCGCCGCTGCTGCCCAACGCCGGAAAGGAGCCCCAGCACAAGGGGCTGGAACGGCTCACCGAGCGCGAGCGCGAGGTCATGATCCTCGTCGCGCAGGGGCTGTCCAACGGCGAGATCGCGGCCCGTCTGGTCCTCTCCGAGGCCACGGTGAAGACGCATGTCGGGCGCATCCTCACGAAGCTGGGGCTGCGTGACCGGGTCCAGGTGGTCGTGCTCGCCTACGAGACGGGAATCGTCCGGGCGGGCGGCCACGGCTGACGCGTTCCGCGGCGCGGCCGACCGACCGGGCGTGACCGGGGCGTGACCGGCGCCCACTAGGGTCTGCCCATGCTCCTGTGGATCAACGGCCCCTTCGGGGGCGGCAAGACACAGACCGCACACGAGATCCAGCGACGGCTGCCCGGCAGCGTCATCTGCGATCCGGAACACGCCGGCTTCGGCCTGCGCCGCATGTTGCCGCCCGAACTCCGCGGCGACTTCCAGGACTTGGTGTCCTGGCGGCAGGGCGTGGTCGAGGTGCTCGACCTCGCGCTGGCCAAGCACGGGGGTGTGGTCATCGCTCCCATGACGGTCACGGACCCCCGGTACTTCGTGGAGACGGTCGGCCGGCTGGGCGAACTGGGCCACGACGTAAGGCACTTCACGCTGCTGGCCCAGCGGGAGACCGTACTGGGGCGGCTCCGTGAGCGCGGCTTCGGGCGGCTCCTGCGGTACGTCGCCGGAAAGGACGCCCCGTTGCGGCGCGAGAGCTGGGCCGTGGGGCAGCTCGACCACTGTCTGGAGCGGCTGCGTGAGCCGGAGTTCGCCGAGCATCTATGGACCGACCACACGACGGTCGCCAAGACCGCCGACCGCATCGCCGTCCTCGCGGGGTTGACCCTCACGCCGAACCGCGACGGGGCCGTACGCGGACGTCTGCGGCGGGCGTGGACGAGCGCGCGCCACATCCGCTTCGACTGAACCGGCTGGTGCCGTCCGGACCACGCAGGTCCGCGCCATCCACCACGGCACTCGCCGAGCCGCTCCAGCGCAAGCCGCCCCTAGCGCAAGCCGCTCCAGCGCAAGCCGATCCAGCACAAGACGCCCTAGCGCAGGATGCCCTCGAGGAAATCGCTGCCCAGCCGGGCCACCACGCTGACGTCGAGCTGGTGCAGCACATATCGGCCGCGGCGCCGTGTGGTGATCAGGCCCGCCTTCTTGAGCACGCTCAGGTGCCGGGATATCTCCGGCGCGGTCATGCCGTGCACCTGGGCCAGCTCGCCGGTGGTGTACGCGCTCCTGGCCAGATGGCGGCAGATGCGCATCCGGACCGGGTGGGACAGGGCCGCCATCCGCAGGGTGAGCTGCTCGACCGAGGGCGGGGTGGCGAGCTCGGGGGAGCTGACGGGGTACTGCAGCACGGGCTGCCACCGGTACCGGTGCAGCACCATCAGGTGCGGGCGGCCGAGGCTGGTGGGGACGAGGAGCAGGCCGCCGTCCGCCGTGACCGTGAGCCCCTCGGTCAGCTTGTCGACGGTGATGCGCCGCGCCGTCTCGTCCAGGGACAGGGCGGAGGAGACGGAGGCCAGCGCCTCGGGGAGGCCCTTGTGCCGGAGCAGATCCGTCTTGTGGCGGGCCTCCGCTGCGAGCGGGTGACGCAGCCGGGACCAGGTCTCGGCGAAGAAGGCCTCGTCACAGTCCTCCAGGAACTGCCTCAGCCAGGCCCGCACGCCCGGCGGGTCCACCAGCAGCCGCTCCGTGAACCGTGTCTGCTGCGGCCCGCGCGAGGCGGCCAGATCCACGGCACGCCGCTGCACCTCGGGGTCGGAGAGAGCGTGCGGCCCCTCGGAGCCGTAGGCCAGCGCGCAGGTGAACTCCAGGGCCGCGTCCACGAACTGCTCGTCCGTGAGCTTGTCCAGCAGATCCAGGTCCTCGGCGAGCGTCGCCCCCGGCAGCGCGGCCCCGCCCGGGATGCCCGCGCAGGGCAGGAACAGGTCCGAGAACGTCGTACGCCACAGGAAGTCCGCCTCGCACATCCGGTCCGCGAGATGGGGATCGAGCCGGGCGGTCACCCCCGTCACCCAGCCCTGGAGCCCGGGGTGGTGCCCCGGCTCCGCCAGCGCGTGCAGCGCCATCCCCAGCTCGGCCAGCGGCGACGGCACGACGGCGATCCGCTCCGGCCGCAGCCCGCTGATGTCGATGTGCACGCTCATGCCCCCATGGTGCACCTCGCCACCGACAACGGCCGCCGTCGATTGACGGCGGCCGTCAATCGAGGCGACAGTCGCGGCGATCAGGGGCACTCTGGGACATTCGAGGTATTCCGTGCGGGTCCTTCGGTCCCATCCCTCGTCCCGAGAGGCGATCGGTCATGAGCATCACCCAGCAGTACCTCCTGGACACCTACCGGGCCTCGCAGCACGGGGAAGCGGCACCTCCGGCACCCGGCAGCCACGACTGGGAGACCGCGCGGGAGCTGCGCGACTACCGGCGGTTCCGGGCCGTCCTGGCCGGGCGGCCGGCCCGCGGCCGGATCCGGGGCCTCCTGGCCCACGGGCTGCGGCGCGGACGGCGCGACGCAGCCCGGTGAGCCGTCGCCGGGACGGGGCTCAGTTCACGCCGTCGAGCTTGGCGCGCTGCTCCTGGGTCAGCACGAGGTCGACGGCGGCCAGGCTGTCGTCGAGCTGCTCGACCGAGGACGCCCCGACCAGCGGCAGGATCGGGATGTCGCCGCCCATCAGCCAGGACAGGACGACCTGGTTGACGCTCGCGCCGGTCTCCCCGGCCACTTCGCGCGCGGCCTGGAGGCGCGCGGGCGTGGCCGCGTGGTCGAAGCCCGGGCCGAGCGGCTTGTCGTCGCGCACGTACGCCCCGGACAGCAGGGGGGAGTAGGCGACCTGGGTGAGGGACGGGTTGGCCCGTACGTAGCTGAGCAGGTCGGCGCTGACCAGACCCTGGTTGCCGTCGGGCGAGCGCAGGCTCGGGATGTCGGTGCGCTGGCGCAGGTAGCTGTGGTGGTGCTGGAGGACCTCGTAGCCGGGCAGCCCGGCGGTCTTGGCGAGGTTGCGGGCGGCCTCCACCCGCCAGGCCCAGTGGTTGCTCGCGCCGAGCAGGCCCGCGACGCCGTCGGCCACGACGTCGGCGAAGCCGGTGACGGTCTCCTCCAGGGGAGTCTTGTCGTCCATGATGTGCGCGTACAGGAGATGGATGCGCTCGATGCCGAGCCTTTCCCTGCTGCGCTCGGCGGATTCCCGGATCGTCTTGGCCGAAAGTCCCTCTACGTCGCGGCTGAATCCCGTGGCCGGGGCGTTCGGGCGGGCGCCGAGTTTGGTGGCGATGGTGATCTCGTCGCCGATGCCCCGGCTGCGGATCCAGCGGCCGAGCAGTTCTTCGCTTTCTCCGCCCTGTGTCCCGTTGACCCAGAACGCATAATTGTTGGACGAGTCGATGAAGGTTCCGCCCGCCTCGACGAAACGGTCGAGAATGGCGAAGGACGTCGCTTCGTCGGTCACCGACCCGAAGAGCATCGAACCAAGGCTCAGGACACTCACCTCGCGGCGGGTGGCCGGGTCGCTGCCGATGACGCGGTATTTCATGGAGAGTCCTCTTCAGGGCTTCGGAACTGCATGGCTGAGGCCGGAATCATTAATTCCGGGTGAACGTCTGCCGGTCCTCTGTCGCGTTGAGGGTCGCGGCCAAGGTGTCCACAATGGCATCGAGATGCGGAACAAGAAAGAAGTGGCCCCCGTCGAATACGTGCAGGAGGAACCCTTCCGTGGTGTGCGCGGCCCAGGCCCGGGCCATGGGCGCGTCCACGCGCGGATCGGCGTCTCCGATGAACGCGGTGACGGGGCAGTCGAGCCGGGGCGCGCCCCGGTAGCGGTAGGTCTCCGTGGCGACGTAGTCGCTGCGCACCGCCGGCAGGATCACCGCCAGCAGTTCGGGGTTGTCCAGCATCCGCGTGTCCGTGCCGCCCAGGAGCTTCATGTCGGCGATCAGCTTCTCGTCGCTCGCCAGGTGCACCGAGCCGGGCGCGGGCACCGAGGGGGCGCGCCGTCCGGAGACGAACAGGGCGCTCGGGCGGGCCCCGGAGGCGCGCAGCCGACTGCCCACCTCGAAGGCGAGCGTGGCCCCCATGCTGTGTCCGAACAGGGCGAACGGCTCCTGGGCCCACTCGGCGAGCTCGGCGGCGAGGATGTCGGCCAGCTCGTGCAGGTCCTCGACGCGGGGTTCGTCGAACCGCTCCTGACGCCCCGGGTACTGCACGGCCAGCACCTCGGCCCGCGGCGTCAGCCGCGCCGAGAACGGGTGGAAGAAGGAGGCGTTGCCGCCGGCGTGCGGGAAGCAGAACAGCCGGACCGCGCCGGGCCCCGCGGTGTGGAAGCGGCGCAGCCACGGGGTGGACGGCGCGTTCGCGGGCACCGCCCCGTCACCCGGCCTTGGGGGCGCCGGCACGCGGCCGGGCCGTGATGGGTACGTGCTTCCAGCCGGAGACGAAGTTCGAGGCGAGGCGCTCGGGCTTGCCGGCCGGCCTGAAGTCCTCGAAGCGGGTGAGGAGTTCCTCGAAGAGGATGCGCAGGGTGATCCGGGCGACGCTGTGGCCGATGCAGTAGTGCGGGCCGATGCCGAAAGCCACGTGCTTGTTGGGCTTGCGGCGGATGTCGAAGGTCTGCGCGTCGGAGAAGGCGGCCTCGTCGCGGTTGGCCGAACCGAGCCAGACGACCACCGCGTCACCCGCGCTGACCTTGGTGTTCCTGACCTCCACGTCACGGGTCGCGTAGCGCAGGAAGTGGTTGACGGGCGAGGCCCAGCGCAGCGCCTCCTCGGTGGCCGTGGTGTTGACCTCCGGGTGCGCGGCCCAGTCCTCCAGCACGCCCTTGTCGATGAACTCCGCCATCACGTAGTTGGGTGAGTGCGGGGTGGTGACGTTCGCGCCGAGCAGCAGGCTGTAGCAGTTCGCCACGATCTCGCCGGGATCCATGTGGCGGCCCTCGAACTCCGTGGAGATCAGCACGCTCAGCAGGTCGTCGCCGAGGTTCTGGCGGCGGAAGCGCATCAGGTCCTGGAAGTAGGCGAACAGGTCGCGGTGGGCGCGTTCCAGGGTGGCGGCCTTGCCACCCGGGTCCTGGTACTCCGGGTCGTCCGCGGCGATGCAGATGGTCGTCAGGCGGCTGAGCCAGGGCCAGTCGGCGGCGGGCAGGCCCATCATGGTGCCGGTCACGGACATCGGCATCGCCAGCATGGCCTCGGCGAAGTCGAAGGTGCCGCCGTCGCCGAGCGGTGCGATCAGGTCGAGCACCAGTGGCCTGATCATGTCCTTCTGCCGCTCGACGGCCTTCACCGCGAGGGCCTTCTTCAGGCGCGTCTGCATCTCGGTGTGGCGCGGCGGGTCGGTGACGGCGAGCTGCTTGCCGCCCGCCGGGTCGTCGGTGCCGAGGAGGTCGAGCATGGTGCCGCGTTCCGAGGTGAAGGTCTCGGTGTCGCGCAGGACGTGTTCGGCGTCGTCGAAGCCGACGATGTTCCAGAAGCCGCGCTTCTCGTCCACCTCCTGGCGCGTCAGGGTCTCCTGTTCCCGCATCTGCCGCCATACGGCGTGTGCGTCACCGCCGCTGTAGAGCCAGGGATCGACGAGATCGGCCGTCGTTCCCTGGTGCACGGGGCATCCGGAAATCGCAGCGCCGGGTGTCGCGGCGTCATGGACTTTCAAGGCGGTTGTCCTTTCGTCCGGGAGCGGGGTCTGTCCTCCCGATTTCGGTGGGACGGGGGAGACCGCGAGACAACGTACAGGATCGATGCTGCCTGAATCCGAATGATTAGACCATGCGCCGACGCGCCACCACGAGTACGCAATGAATTGGACATGTTCCGTTGGCCTGAATTGATTTGAGCCATATGGCCAAAACCAATGCACAGGGTTCGATCCGCAGGTCAGGAGGTGAATTTAGCAGGTCTCCAGCGACCCTTGACATCTTGATCGACGGCGACCTAGGGTCATCCAGCCATTGTCGATAGTGACCGTCCGGCCCCGATTGTCGACCCCTCCTGTGCGCTGCGGCGAATGCGCGGCGCGGGGAGTTTGTTTTCTCGGTTCTGCCGTTCATCTTTCGCGGTTCCATTGTTTAAGTGAGATTCGGGGGATTCTCTCGTGTTGTCCGATTCGTCGTTGGAAGAGCCTCTCTGGTACCCGGCCACTCGGATGCAGCAGGGCCTGTGGGTCCTCGACCGTGACGAACTGCAGAGACCCACCCAACTCGTCCCGTCCGTCGTCGAGTTCACCGGCGAGGTGAACCATGAGCGGCTCGTCGAGGCCGCCGGCCTGACCATCGCCAGGCACCCCTCGCTCCGGGCCCGCTTCCGGTTCAACGCCAAGCGCCGCCGGGTCGAGTACGCCACCCACGGCGAGCCCGGCGCGGCCGTGCTGCGGGACGCCGAGGCCGAGGGGCTGGGGGAGCCCGAGGTCGACGCGCTCGTGCGGGACTTATGCAGCACCCCGTTCGACCTGGCCGTCGACGCGCCCGCGCGGGCCGTCGTCATCCGGCTCGACGCCCGGCGCACCCTGCTGGTTCTCGTCTCGCACCACATCGTGGTCGACGGCCTGTCGCGCACGATGCTCCTGGAGGAGATGTTCACCGTCTACCGGGCCCGGCTCGCCGGTACGAGGCCGGAGCTGAGCAGTCCGGCACATCCCGCCTCGGTCGTCGCCGACCGCTCGCCCGAAGAGGTGACCGCCCAGGTCACCGAGGTCGTCGAGCGCCTGCGCGGCGCCCCCGTCGACGTACACCTGCCCTTCGAGCGCGGCGCCAGTGACGACCTGGAGGCCGCCCGGCTGGGCGCCACCGTCACCAGCCGGCTCGACGCGGAGCACACCGCGAAGGCCCTGGCGGTCGCCTCCGAGGAGGGCTGTACGACGTTCATGCTCGGCGTCGCCCTGCTCGCCGGCACGCTGGCCCGCCGCAGCGGACAGCGGGACTTCCTCATCGCCTTCGCCTGGCCGGGCCGCGACCATCCGGACGCCGCCGACGTCATCGGCATGTTCATCACCACCGTGGTGCTGCGCGTCTCCCTGGAGACGGACACCAGCTGGCGGGAACTGCTGCGCGATGCCCGGGTCGGCAGCATGGAGGCGTTCATGGACGCCGACGTGCCGCTGGACGCGCTCGCCGCCGAGCTCAACCCCGACCGGACCCGGCTCTGGCCGCCCCTCACCCCGGTCCTGCTCAACCTCGACGACGCGCCGCACACCCCCGAACTCGCCCCCGGCATCACCGGTCGGCTGCGCCCGCTCGACCCGCTCTACGTCAAGTACGACCTCGCGGTGTTCGTCCGGATCGCCGACGCCGCCGAAGGACCGCAACTGGAGCTGTCCCTCGACTACCCGACGGACGTCACCGACCACTCCGCCGTCTCCGCACTCCTGACGGATCTGCGGCACAGTGCCGCGGACCTTGCCACTTCACCGGAGGAACCCGTGCTCGAACAGCCCGTCGAGACGATCGACCTGGACGACCCCGAGGAGCGGCTCGACCTCGTACGGTCCCTCTGGCGCGAGGTCCTCGGCACCGACGACGACCTCGACGACGACGTCAGCTTCTTCGAGTCGGGCGGCGACTCGCTGCTCCTCGTGGTCCTGGTGGAGCGCCTCAGCCAGGCCTCCGGGCGCACCCTGCGCACCGTCGACCTGTTCCGCTCCACCACCGTCAGCGGCCAGGCCGAACTGCTCGCGAGCCCCGCCGAGTCCGTCTGATGCCGCCGACCCGCGAAGCACTGGCCGCCTCCGTCCTCGGCGACGCGGTGGACCCGGCGGATTTCGCCACGGAGACGTTCCTCGCCCTCGGCGGTGACTCGCTGCGGGCCATGCGCCTGACCGCCCTCGCCCAGGAGCGGCTCGGTCTGCGCGTCCCCGTGAAGGAACTGCTCGGCGGCCGGCCGCTCTCCGAGGTCCTCGCCGCCGCGCGGGCCGAGCCGACTCCCACGGTGACCGCCGACGCCGGCTCCCCCGACGACACGGCCCTTTCGCCCGCCCAGCGCGGCATGTGGCTCATCGAGCGGGTGGCCGGCGGATCCCCGTACAACCTCGTCTTCACCTGCCACGCCGAGGACGGCCGTATCGACCGCGGCGCCCTCGTCAAGGCGCTCGCCGAGACCACCGCCCGCCACGAGACGCTGCGCACCGTCTTCCGTGAGAGTTCGGGCGACGCCGAGGACGAGGTCGTACGGGAGGTACTGCCCGCCCACACACCGCAGTTGACGGAGATCGTGCACGAGGGGCCCGTCGAGGACTTCGACGCGTACGTGCGCCGCGAGGGCGCCGAGCAGGGCCGCCGCCCCTTCGACCTGTCGGACGCGCCCGCCTGGCGCCTGCTGCACTTCTCGCACCCGCGGGGCCGCGACGCCGTCGTCCTGGCCGCGCACCACATGGTGCTCGACGGCTGGGCGGTCGGGCTGCTGCTGCGCGAGCTGTTCGCCCGGCACGCCGCGCTCACCGGCACCGGACCCGCACCGGGCGACGAGCCGGGCGTCCCGGCACGCGCGCTCGGCGACCGGCAGGAAGCGCTGCGCGCACGCGGCGAGTGGGACGCCCAGGCCGAGTTCTGGAAGGGCCACCTCGACGGGGTGCCCTCGGCCCTGGAACTCCCCGCCGACCGGCAGCGCCCCGCCCTGCAGGACGCCGCTGGCGAGCGCACCGGCCTCGACCTCGGGCCCGCCGTGTCGGCCGCCGTCACCGAGCGGGCCCGTGCGCTCGGCATCACCCCGTACGCCTTCCTGCTCGGCGCCTTCGGCCTGGCCGTCGGCCGCCGCACCGGGGCCCGGGCCCTGCTCGTCGGGGTTCCGCTGCTCGGGCGCGGCAGCGGCGACCTGGAGCGGCTGATCGCCGTCGCGGGCAACCTCGTCCCGGTCCGCGTCGACATCGACGACGAGGCGAGCCCCGCCGACTACCTGCGCTCCGTGCACGCCTCGCTCGCGCAGAGCATCGACGCGGGCGACCTGCCCTTCGAGGAGCTGGTCTCCAGGCTCGGCGTCGAGCGCAGCCTCGGCTGCCACCCGCTCGTCCAGGTCTGCTTCGGCATGCACGACCAGCTGGTGCCGCAGTTCCTCGACGCGGGCACCGCACGGCTGCGGGTCGAGGAGGGACACGGCGGCGGCTCGCAGTTCGACCTGACCATGCTCATCGGGCACGCCGAACCGGCCTACGCGGGCCATGTCGAGTACGCCACCAGCGTGTGGACCGAGGCCGAGGCGCGCTCCTTCGTCGGCGACTTCCTGGCCGGCATAGGGGAACTGGCCACCGGTGCGGCGGAGCGCCTTGAGGACGTGCGCTGCATATCCGCCGACGGCCGCGCCCGGCTCGCCGAACTCAACGACACACGAAGCGAGTTCCCCGACACGTCCCTCGACGCGCTGTTTCGCGCGGCAGCGGCCCGCACCCCGGACGCCGTCGCCGTACGCGACGAGTCCGCGCGGCTCACGTACGCGCAACTGGCGGACGCGGCACGCGAACAGGCGCGGCTGCTGCGCGCGGCCGGGGTCGGTCCCGGCGACCGGGTGCTGGTCGGCGTCGAACGCTCGGTCGCCGAGGCCGTCGCCGTCCTCGGTGTGCAGTGGGCGGGCGCCGCGTACGTGGGCGTCGAGCAGAGCGCCACGGATGCCCAGTTGGCGGGGATCGTGGCCCGCGCCGAGCCGTCGGCCGCACTCGTCGGACCCCTCGCCGGGGACGCCGCACGCCGCTTCCGCGCCCTGGGAACCGAACCGGTCGCGGTGTGGGAGCCCACCTGGCAGCCCGCTCCGGCCGCCGAAGGCGACGACCTCGCGCCCGAGGATCCCGCCCGTCTCGCCTACGTCGCCTTCACCTCCGGCTCCACCGGCGAACCCAAGGGTGTCGCCGTGCCGCACCGCGCCGTGATCCGCCTCGTGCACGAGGCCGGGTTCGTGCGTCTGGGGCCCGACGAGCGGATGCTGCGTCTGTCCCCCCTGGCATTCGACGCCTCGACCCTGGAGGTGTGGGGCGCCCTGCTCACCGGGGCGGCCCTGGAGGTGCACCCGGCGGGCCTCGCCTCGCCCACCGAGCTCGGCGCGTTCCTGCGCGAGCGCGAGATCACCGTCGCATGGCTCACCGCGGGCCTGTTCCGGCTCGTGGAGGAGTTCGCGCCGGAATCGCTGGCCGGTGTACGGCAGTTGCTGACCGGTGGTGACGTGGTGCCGCACGAGCACACCGCCCGGGTGCTGGCACGCCACCCCGGCATCGTCATCACCAACGGCTACGGCCCCACCGAGAACACCACGTTCACCACCACCCACTCGGTCTCCTCGCCCGACGAGGTCGACGGCCCGCTGCCCATCGGCCGGCCCGTACCCGGCACGCGGGTGTACGTCCTCGACGCGCGGCGCAGGCTGCTGCCGCCCGGCGCGGTCGGTGAGCTGTACGCGGCGGGCGCCGGCCTCGCCGACGGGTACCTCGGGAACGCCGCCGAGACGGCTCGCTCCTTCGGCGCGTTCTCGCCCGACGTGCCCGAGCGGCTCTACCGCACCGGCGACGTCGTGCGCATCGACTCCCGCGGCCGGCTGTGCTTCCTCGGCCGCGCCGACGACCAGGTCAAACTGCGCGGCTACCGGGTCGAACTCAGCGCCATCGGCGACGTGCTGACCGGCCACCCGGCCGTGCAGGGCGCCGTCGTGCAGGTCACCGAGGGAGACAGCGCCGACAAGCGGCTGATCGCCGCGGTGGTCCCGGCGCCGGGCGCCGCCCTCGCGGCCACGGAACTGCGCACCCTGCTCCAGCAGAAGCTGCCCGCCTACATGGTCCCCACCCTGTGGACGATCGTGGACCGCATCCCGGTCACCGCCAACGGCAAGGTCGATCGGCGTGCCCTCGCGGCCGCCGCCGTACCCGCCGGGCAGGCGAAGCGGGCGGCCCCGGCCGCACCGGCCCCGGCCGTGCAGACCGGCGGCGCCGATCCGGCCGCCCGCATCATCGAGCTGTTCGCCGAGATCGCCGAGGGCACGGCGCGGGAGACCCCGATCGACGCCGACACCGACTTCTTCATGGTGGGCGGCAACTCCCTCGGCGCGGTACGCCTCATGCGCAAGCTGAAGGAGCAGCTCGGCGTGAGCGTGCGGCTGCGCGACTTCCTGCTCTCCCCGACCCCGGCGGGCCTCGCGGCTCTCGTCGAGAAGGCCGGCGGCGCGTGAACGGTTCGCCCCCGCTCGCGTGGGACGAGGGCCTCGAATGCTGGGTCGTCGCTGATCCGCGGCTTGCCCGGCAGGTCCTCAACCACCCCGGCTTCACATCCGGGACCTTCGAGCGCTCCTTCCAGCTCTACATGACCGAGACCGCCCGTGAGGAGTACCAGGAGCTCACCGCGTTCCTGCGGCTGTGGTTCGTGCAGGCCGACGCCCCCGAACACACGGCACTGCGCCGCCCGGTGCAGCGCATGATGTCCGCCTCGTACGTACGCTCCCTCGCGCCGCGCGTCGAGGAGTTCACCGACGAGTGCCTCGACGCGCTGGCCGCCTCCGCGCCGTACGACATCGTGCCCGCCGTCGCCGACGGGATCTCCGGCAAGGTGATGGCGCACGTCGTCGGCGTCGCCGAACCGCCCGAGGTGCTGCACCGCTGGGCGCGCACCCTGTCGCTGTTCATCGGTGCGATGTATCGCCGGGACTACGCCGAGCAGGCCCACCGCACGATGGTGGAGATGACCGAGGCGCTGTCCCGGGCCACCGCCCCGAAGAGCTTCCCTCAGGAGACCCCCGAGGATCGGGCGCGCACCACCGCGACCTGGGCGATGAACCTCTTCGGGGGCCTGGAGACGACCTCGTCGCTGCTCGCCTCGACCGTCCTCGAAGTCCTGGGCGAGCCGCCGGTGTGGGACGCCGTGCGCGATCAACAGCCCGGGGCCGCCGAGGAGTTCGTGGAGAAGGTGCTGCAACGCCGGCCGCCGCTGCGGCACCTGGGGCGGGTCGTCGCCCATGACCAAGAGCTCGCAGGGGAACGGATGGGACAGGGCGACCTCGTCCTCGTCAGCCTCACCGGCGAGAGTCTGCTCGCCGACGCCACCGCACCGGCCGGCCCGGCCCCGGGCTGCCCGGTCACCGGCGCGGCGGGCGACGACGGCGCGTCCGAGCAGCACCTCGTCTTCGGGTTCGGGCCGCACTACTGCGTCGGCGCACCGCTCGCCCGGCTGGAAGCGGCCGTACTGCTGCGCCGGTTCGCCGCGCGCTTCCCGGACGCCCGGCTCGCCGCCGAGGCCGCGGTGTGGGGCCCCAACCTCTCGTACGTGGGCCTCGACCACCTCTACGTCGACCTGGGGGTGTGACGTGCCGAGCACGGAGAACCGCCGGGGTGGTGCCGTGGCCGTCGTGGGCATGGCATGCCGGCTGCCCGGAGCCGACGACGTGGACCAGTACTGGGCGGCGCTGACGGCCGGCAAGGACGGCATCAGCCGCTTCGACCCCGGGCAGCTCGTCGCCCGGGGTGCCGACCCGGACTACGTGCACCGGGAGAACTTCGTCCCGGCCATGGGCGTCATCACCGGATCCCGCCGCTTCGACCGGGCGTACTTCGCCTACAGCCGGGCCGAGGCCGCGGCGATGGACCCGCAGCAACGGGTGTTCCTGGAGTGCGCGGTCACCGCGTTCGACGACGCGGGACTCGACCCGACCCGCTTCCGGGGCCGGATCGGGGTGTACGCGGGCGCCGACCGGGTCGGCGACCGCTCCGATCCCGAACAGGCCGAACTGGGTGAACTCGCCCGCTACATCGGGCAGGAGAAGGACTTCCTCGCCACCCGCGCGGCCTACAAGCTGGGGCTGCGCGGCCCCGCGCTCACCGTCCAGACCGCCTGCTCCACCTCGCTGACCGCCACGCATCTCGCCGTCCGCGCCCTCGTCGGCGGCGAGTGCGACGCCGCCCTCGCCGGAGGCGTCACCGTCATGCCCGACGGAGAGTGGGGCTACCTCTACGAGCCCGGCGGCATCCTGTCGCCCGACGGCCGCTGCCGGCCCTTCGACGAGGACGCGGCGGGTACCGTGCCCAGCGAGGGCGTCGCCGTCGTCGTACTCAAGCGGCTCGCGGACGCGCTGCGCGACGGCGACCGGATCGCCGCCGTGATCACCGGCACCGCCGTCAACAACGACGGCTCCGACAAGATGGCGTACACCGCTCCGTCCCCGACCGGGCAGAGCGAGGTGATCCGCGCCGCGCAGGGTGTCGCCGGAGTGGACCCGGCCGACGTCGACTACGTCGAGGCGCACGGCACCGCGACCCGGCTCGGCGACCCGGTGGAGGTGCAGGCCCTCGCCGACGTCTTCGGGGGCGCCGCCGCGGCCCGGGACCGCTGCGCGCTCGGCGCTGTGAAGGGGAACATCGGGCACACCGGTGTCGCCTCCGGAGTCGCCGGGCTGATCAAGACCGCGCTGATGCTGGAGCGCGGCCTGCTCGTGCCCACGGCGCACTTCACCAGGCCCAACAGCCTCCTGGAGCTGGACAGTTCGCCGTTCCGGATCGTCGAGCGGTGCGAGCCGTGGGAGCCCCGCCGGGGCGACGGAGCCCGGGTCGCCGCCGTCAGCTCCTTCGGAGTGGGCGGCACCAACGCCCACGTGGTCCTGGAGTCCGCGCCCCGCCGCGCCCCGCTCCCGGGCCGCGGCGGGCCACGGCCGCTGCTGGTGTCCGCCGCCGCGCCCGACGCGCTCGGCCGGATGGCCGAGGCGCTCGCCGACCGCCTCACCGTGGAGCAGGCCGCGCCGTCGCTCGCCGAGGTCTCCCGCACGCTCGCCGGGCGGCGTGTCCACCGGCACCGGGCGGCCGTCGTGGCGCACGACACGGAGCAGGCCGCCCGGTTGCTGCGCGGGATCGCCCAGCGGGAGGGTGCCGGGGAGGCCCCCGCCAAGCCGCGCAAGCTCGGCAAGGTCGCGTTCGTGTTCCCGGGGCAGGGCACCCTGCGGCACGCCGCCGGCGCCGCGGCCCACCGCCGGCTCCCCGGATTCAGGGCGGCGTTCGACGCGATACGCAAGACCGTCCTCGACGGCCACGGAATCGACCTGACGCCCGTCGTCGCCGAGGGAGACGGCACGTCCGAGGACTGGTTCGCCGACACCGTGCACCAGCAACTCGCCCTGTTCGCCCTCGGATACGCCTTCGGCAGCCAGCTCCGGGAGTGGCGCGTACGGCCCGCCGCGCTGCTCGGCAACAGCGTCGGCGAGTACGTGGCCGCCGCCCTCGCCGGGGTCTGGTCGCCCCAGGACGCCGCCGACCTGGTGTGCCGCCGGGCCCGCGCCATGTGGGACACCGAACCCGGCCGCATGGTGAGCGTCGCCGCCGACATCCGCGAGGTCGCGGCCCGGCTGCCCGCGGACGGCGAGGTCGGCGTCGCTGTCGAGGGCGCGGGCTCGGTCGTCCTGTCCGGCCCCGAGGCGGCCGTCGCGGACCTCCTGGCGGGCGACGCGCTCGCGGGCCTGCCGATCACGCCGGTGCACACCCGGCGAGCCTTCCACTCGAAGGCCATGGAACGGGCAGCCGAGGCGGTGCGCGCGTCCCTGTCGTCGGTGCCCGCCCGCCCGCCTCGGCTGCCGCTCGTCTCCAACGCCACCGGCGACTGGGCCGACCCGCGGCAGGTGGCCCGCCCCGACTACTGGGCCGCCCAGTTGCGCAGCCCCGTCCTGCTCGCCCGGGCCATGGAGACGCTGCTCGCCTCGGGCTGCACGACCTACGTCGAACTGGGCCCGGGCAGTTCGATGCTCGGCGGACTGCGCCGCAGCCCCGGCTGGGACGCCGCGTTCACCGCCGTACGGCTGACCGGACGGCCCGGGGAGCCTGCCGACGACGCCCTCCTTTCGGCGCTCGGCACCCTGTGGGAACTCGGCGCCGACCGCGCCGTCACCGACGTACTGGAGCCCGCCGAGGAGGGGACGGTGCGCTGCTCCCTGCCCGGCTACCGGTTCCTGGGCGAGGACCCGCGCGGCGAACGGACCCGCCCGCCCGCACCGGCACGCACCGCGCCCCGCGGCATCCCCGCGCGCGAGGGCGTCCGGACCGTGCTCGAAGAGCTGTGGTGCCGCACGCTCGGTGTGGCCGCCGCCCGCGACGACGACGACTTCTTCGCCCTAGGCGGCGAGTCCCTCATGGCCGTCACCCTGACGTCCCGGGTCAGGGAGCGCACCGGGTGCGCGCTGTCCGTCACCGACTTCTCACGGCGTCCCACCTTCGGGGACCTGGTGGAAGCCGTGACGAGCCGGCTGCCGGAATCCGGCGGTGCTCCGGCGCCGGTCCCCGGCGTGGCCACCCTCGCCGATGGACGGCCGGGGGAGCGGCCGCTGTTCCTCGTCAGCGACGCCGTCGGCACCGCGCTGCCCTACCGGGAACTCGCCGACGAACTGGGCGCCGCCGGCGGCAGGCCGGTGCTCGGACTGGAGGACACCGACGATGCCAGGGGCACGCCGCGCACGGTCGGTGCCGTGGCCGCGGCACACCTCGCGACCCTGCTGCTGGCGCAGCCCGAAGGCCCTTACACGATCGGCGGCTGGTCCTACGGCGCGGTCGTCGCCCATGAGCTGGCCCGGCTGCTGACCGGGCGCGGCGAGCGCGTCGATCTGCTCGTGTGCCTGGACGGCTTCGTGCCCGACACCGGTGGACTGCCCGTCGGCTTCGCCCCGGAGTTCCTGCGCGCGGGTCTGCGGGCCCAGGCCGAGGCGGCCCTCGGCGTCGGCCCGCTCGCGCGACGGCTGCGCCGGGACGCGGCACTGCGGCGGCGGTTCGCGGCCCGCCAGGCGGGGCTGTTGCGCTACCGGCCGTCGCCGCTGCCCTGCCCCGCGGTCCTGTTCAAGGCGTCCGGTGAACCGGCGGCTCCCGGCGGGCCGGACGGCACGGACCGGCTGCGCGCCCGCCTGACCGGCCTGTACGGGGGCGGGCTGCGGGTCGAGCCGGTCCCCGGCGACCACTGGTCGATGCTCGCCTCCCCCCACGCGCGACCACTCGCGAGCAGGATCCTCGGCGCGCTGGACGCGGGGAACGCGTCCCCCACCCGGGACGACCGCCGCGCTGTTCGACAAGGAAAGGAATGACCATGGCGGAGAATCCACCCGACACGGATCTGGTGGCGGAGCCGGGCGCCGCTCTGGTGAGCGACGCGGTCGCCACGGCCCCCGACGCGGCGCAGCCGCCACCGGCGCAGGAGCCCAAACCCCTTCTGCGCAACGGCGACTTCCAGGCACTGTGGACCAGTGAGGCGTTCGCCGCGCTCGCCAAGGAGACCGCCGAGGTCGCGTATCCGCTGCTGATCCTCGCCACCCACGGCAGCGCGTTCTACGCCGGTGCCGTCGGCTCCGCGCAACTGGTCACCGCCAGCCTGATGTCGATACCCGGCGGCACCCTCGCCGACCGGGTCGACCGGCGGCTGCTGCTCATCGTCTGCAACATGGTGCGCGTCGTCCTGCTCGGCCTGTTCGCGCTGCTCATCTCCACCGGGCACACCGACCCCGCCGTCATCTTCACCGTCGCCGTCGGCTCGGCCGCCTGTCTCGGTATCTCCAACCCGACCGGCCTCGCGGTCATCAAGCAGCTGGTGCCGCCCTCGCAGCTGACCCAGGCCACCGCGCAGAACCAGGTCCGCTACTTCGCGGCCACGATGGGTGGACCGCCCGCCGGCGGTTCGCTGTTCGCCGTCGCGCGCGCCTTCCCGTTCCTGAGCTCGGCCATCGCCTTCCTGATCTCCACCGCGCTGCTGCTGTTCATCCGCAAGCCGCTGAAGGTGGAGAACGCGACGCCCGGCGAGAAGCGCAACGCCGCCGAGGGTTTCCGCTTCCTGGCCCGGCAGCCCGTGCTGCGGCTCCTGATCATCTGGATCATGGGCTCGAACATGGCGTTCACCCATTCCGGCGTCTTCCTCGCGCTGATCGCCACCGCCGAGAGCCGGGGCGCCTCGCCCGCCTTCACCGGCCTGCTCCTGTCGATCGCCGGGGTCGGCGGCGTGGTCGGCTCGCTCCTCGCGAGCCCGATCATCAAACGGGTGAAGCCGCCGGTGCTGTTCCTGACCGCCGCCTGGATCGGCCCGGTCGCCGCCGTGCTGCTTGCGAACGTCTCCGGCCTCGTCCCGCTCGGCATCATCGTCGCCTGCGTCTTTCTGCGCGGGCCGATCACCAGTGCCTTGTTCCTCGCGTACCTGGCGGCCATGGCGCCGGACAAGGTGCAGGGCCGGGTGCTCGGCGCCGTGATGTTCATGTCGATGATCGCCGCCCCGATCGGCGTGTTCGGCGTCGGCGCCCTCTTCGATCTGGCCGGGTCCACCTGGGTGTTCACGGCCATGGCCATCGCCTCGGGCCTGGCCGCCCTGCCCACCCTCAGCCCCCGCATCCGCAAGCTCGCCCCGCCGGAGGAGTACGCCGTCACCACGGCGGACCCGTCCGGGGACCCGACCTCCAAGGAGACGTGATGGCCGCCGACGCCACACGGCAGACTTCCGCGACAGCCCGCCCCGCCGCCGCGACCGCTCCCGCCGTCACGGCCCTGGCCGCCGCGACGGGGGACGGCGACCGGTTGCCGCCGCAGTTCTTCACCGATCCCGACCCGGCGGCCGGCGCCACCCACGCCGCCAACGCCGAGCTGCGCGCGACTGGTTGTCCCGTACACCCCATCAACTACCCGCCCGGCGGCGAGGCCTACGTGGTCTCCGACTACGAGACCGCGCTCAAGGGGTTCGCGGACCCACGGCTGTCCAAGTCCGTCGACAACGCGCCCGCCTGGTTCCGCGACCTGCTCAAGGACAGCAGCCCGGTCCTCATCCGCAACATGATCACCGCGGACGCGCCCGACCACACCCGGCTGCGCCGCCTGGTCAGCCGCGCCTTCGTACCGCGCCGGATGGCCGTGCTGCGCCCCCGCATCCAGGAGATCACCGACGAACTCATCGACGCGCTCCCCGAGTCGGGCGAGATCGATCTGATGGAGTTCGCCTTCACCCTGCCCATGCGGGTCATCTGCGAATTCCTCGGCGTTCCGATCGAGGACCGTCCCGACCTCCACGCCTGGGGCTACTGGCTGAGTGGTGCGCCCTTCGCGGACGAGGAGTCGAACCGCAGGTTGAAGGAGGCCAGCGACAGCATCGAGCACTACCTCGTCGGGCTGCTCGACCGGCGCCGGGCCGAAGGGCTCGGCGACGACCTGGTCTCCATCCTGCTGCGGGCCGCCGACGAGGAGGACGTCTTCACCAACGACGAGCTGGTCTCCACCCTCGTCCTGCTGATCATCGCCGGTCACAAGACCACCGCGAACCTCATCGGCAACGGCCTGCAGGCTCTGTTCAGCCACCCCGACCAACTCGAACTCCTGTCGTCCAAGCCGGAGTTGGCGGAGTCGGCGATCGAGGAGTTCCTGCGCTTCGAGCCGCCCGTCTACCGCGGCACCCTCCGGGTGGCCACCGAGGACATGGAGCTGGGCGGCTGCCCCATACCCCGCGAGAGCTTCGTCCACATCCTCATGGACTCCGCCAACCGCGATCCGGAGGCATTCGAGAACCCCGACCGCCTCGACATCACCCGCAACGCCAACCGCCACCTCGCCTTCGGCCAGGGCGCGCACTTCTGCGTCGGCGCTCCGCTCTCCCGCGTCGAGGGCCAGGTCGCCTTCCCGACGCTGCTGCGCCGACTGAGCGGACTCGAACTCGCCATCCCGCACGACCAGTTGGAATGGGTCTTCGACAACTCCACCAGCCGGGGCCTGAAAAAGCTGCCGGTGCGGTACGCGGCACGGCTCGCCGCCGACACGGAGGAGGCGCGCTGAGATGACGACGACCACCGCACAGGACGGGAGCACCGAGGTGACGACGACCACCGCACAGGACGGGAGCACCGAGGTGACGACCACCACCACCGCCACGACGCTGGTCTGCCTGCCCTTCGCGGGCGCGGGCGCCTCCTTCTTCCGCCCCTGGCAGCGCGCGGCGGGCGAGCGCCTCACGATCCTGCCGCTCCAGCTTCCCGGCCGCGAGCGCCGGATCGACGAGGATCCGTACACCGACGCCCGCACAGCGACCGACGGCCTGCTCGACGACCTGCTCACCGCGCTCGCCGACGATCCTCGACTGCCGCGCAGGATCGCCCTGTTCGGCCACAGCCTGGGCGCCGTCCTCGCCTACGAACTGGCGCACCGCCTGGCCGGGGCGCCGGGCGAGACCGAACTCGTACGCCTCTTCGTCAGCGGCTCCCCGCACCCCGCCGAACAGCGGAGCCGCCGCGCCACGGGCCTGCCCGACGACGCGTTCCTCGCCCAGGTCAACGAGTTCGCCGGGTACACGCACGAGGCACTCGACGACCCGGAGATGCGCGAGCTGATCCTGCCGACGTTGCGCGCCGACGTGGAGATGCACGAGAGCTATGTGCCCGCCACCGACCTGGCGCTGCCCGTACCGCTCACCGTGCTGCGCGGCAGCCACGACGAACTCGTCGGCCGCGACGAGGCGGCGGCCTGGGCGAAGGTCGCGGGCGGTGACTTCCGCTCCGTCGAACTGATCGGCGGCCACATGTACCTGACCGAGTCCGCGGGGGCGCTGCTCGACGTCGTCCGCGTCGATCTCGGCCTCGGTTGAGCCGGGAACGAGCCGGAGAGGGGAGCGAGTCATGCGTTTGACGGGGAAGACCGTCGTCGTCACCGGGGCGTCCCGCGGTCTGGGCCGGGCCACGGCGGTGGCGTGCGCGGCCGAGGGCGCCGACCTGGCGCTGTTCGACCTCTGCGAAGACCTGCCCGGTGTTCCGTATCCACTGGGCACCACGAGCCAGTTGGAGCACACCGCGGCGCTGTGCCGCACATCCGGGGCGGCAGTGCTCACAGCCCGCTGCGACGTGCGCGACCTGCGTTCCGTCGAAGAGGCCGTCGCGCTCGCCGAGGACCGGTTCGGCCCGCTCGACGGTGTGGTCAACAACGCGGGGATCGCGGCACCCTCGGGCCGGCCCGCGCACGAGATCGGCGAGGAGGAGTGGGCGCTGATGATCGACGTCGACCTCTCCGGGGCGTGGCGGATGATCCGTACCGTCGGCAAGGCGATGAGTGCCCGCCGCTCGGGCAGCATCGTCAACATCGCCTCCACGGCGGGCCTGGTCGGCTACCGGCACTTCGCCGGGTACGTCGCCGCGAAGCACGGCCTGATCGGACTCACCAAGGCGGCGGCGCTCGACTACGCCCCCAGGAAGGTGCGGGTCAACGCCGTCTGCCCCGGCTCGGTCCGCGACTCCCCGACCGCCGAGGGCCGCATGCTCGCCGAGATCGCGCGGGCCCTCGACGTGCCGGTGAGCGAGCACGAGGAGACGTTCGTCGCGGCGCAGCCGATGAACGCCCTGATCGAGCCGGAGGACGTGGCGGCGGCGGTGGTCTACCTGCTGTCGGACGACGCCCGGCAGGTGACGGGATCGACGCTGACGGTGGACGGCGGCTTCACGGCCCGCTGAGCACTGCCGCGAACGCGAACGCGAAAGCGCACGCGAACGCAAGCCGACCGGGCGGGACCAGGCAGGACCAGGCAGGACTAGAAAAGGGGAGGACACCCGTGCTGGGTGCACAGTGCCATGCGGTCCGCGTCCGGGTGACCGGGTTCGACGCGCGGCAACTGGAGGACCGGCTGGCCGCCGCCGGCCCTTGGCGGCTGTGGTCGGAGGACGTTCCGGCCGAGCCGGCCCAGCCGCTCGCCGTACGCCGCCGCGAGGCCGAACTGCGGCGTGCGGTGACCGGGGGTGTGCGATGCGTCCTGCTGAACTATGCCGACGGCACGGCGGACCTGGTCGTCGTGGCACACCGGACCCGTCTGGACGGGCCCGGCCTGCGCCATCTGACGGAGGTGCTGACAGGGGAGTGCCCGCCTTCGCCCTGCCCGCGACCCGTCGCGCTCCGCGCCGACCTGCCGCCTGTGGCCGCCGCGCCGGAGTGGGGCCACGGCGATCCGTCCTCCACGGCCCAGGGCGCGTATCACCTCGACCTGCCTCTCCCCTACGCCACCACACCGCCGTCCCTCCGCCTGCCCGCTCTGGCCGTGACCCTCTCCCGTTACGACGGTCACGGCGCGACCGCCTCGGCGACGGCCGCGACCGACCGCGCGGGAGCGCTGGAGTACGTGGTGCCCCCGTCGATCACCCTGCTGGACCTGAGCACCGCGGATCCGGCACAGGTGACACGGGCCGTGGTCGCGGGCGTACTCGAGGAGACGGAGGGCGTGCCGGGACCGCCGCCGGAGGGCCCCGTGCCCGCCACCGGCGACGTCGGGCCGCGTGAATGGCTGCCCTGCCTCGCCCCGCCCTTCCCCCTCACCTTCGCCTTCTCGCCCCTCCCCGACGGCGGTACCCGCCTCTCCTGCTTCTTCCGGGTCAGCCATGTCTCGTCGGCGGTGGCCGAGGGCTTCACCCGGCATCTCGGCCGGGTGTACCGGCGGTCGGCGCTCGCGCCGGGGACCGCCGTCGCGGACGTGGAGCTGCTGGACGCCGAGGAGCGGGGCCGGGTGGCCCGGCTCGGGCGGCCCGGCCCCGCCCTCGCGTCCGAACCGGACACCCTGCCTGAGGCGTTCAGCCGGGTGGCGGCCGCCCATCCCGACGCCGTGGCTCTCTGCGAGGGCGAAGTGCAGCTCACCTACCGGGAGTTGGACGAGCGCTCCGCCCGCGTCGCGGCGGGGCTGCGGGACCGCGGAGTGCGCCGCGGTGACCGCGTGGGCGTCTGCCTGGAGCGGACCGCGGAACTGGTCGTCACCCTGCTCGCCGTGGTCAGGGCGGGAGCCGCGTACGTCCCGACCGACCCGGCCTACCCCGCCGACCGTCTCGCCCACACCGTGTCGGACGCGGGGCTGCGCGTCGTGGTGACCCGGCTCGGCGAGTTCCCGCGCGAGGGCAGGGTCGCGCTGCTGACCCCCGACGAACTCGCCGCCTCCGCCTCCGCCTCCGCCGCCTCCGCCGACGCGGGCGAGCTTCCCGGCGCGGCTCCCGACGACCCGGCCTATGTCATCTACACCTCCGGTTCCACGGGCCGCCCCAAGGGCGTGCTCGTACCGCACCGCAACGTCGTCTCCCTGATCGCCGCCACCCGCGGCGAGTACCGGCTCGGCGCCGACGACACCTGGACCCTCTTCCACTCGGCCGCCTTCGACTTCTCGGTGTGGGAGATCTGGGGCTGCCTGCTGACCGGCGGACGGCTCGTCGTCGTGCCGTACTTCGTCGCCCGCGACCCGGACGACTTCCGGGACCTGCTCCTCGCCGAGCACGTCACCGTGCTCAGCCAGACCCCGTCCGCGTTCTCCCAGCTCCTCCAGATCGACCACGCGGCGCTGCCGGTCCGGCTCGTGGTGTTCGGCGGCGAGCCGCTGGACAGCCGCATGCTGCTGCCCTGGTTCGACCGGCACCCCGAGAGCGCCTGCCGCATGGTCAACATGTTCGGCATCACCGAGACGACCGTGCACGTCACCGCCCAGACCGTGACCCGCGAACTCGCCCTCGGCGGCTCCCGCTCCGTAGGTCCCGCCCTGCCGGGCTGGCATCTGTACGTCACCGACGCCCAGGGCCGTCTCGTGCCCCCGGGCGTCACCGGCGAGATCTGCGTGGGTGGCGCCGGCGTCGCCGCCGGTTACCTCAACCGGCCCGAACTGACAGCCCAGCGCTTCGTGCCGGACCCGTACGTCCAGGACCCCTCGGCCCGGATGTACCGCAGTGGCGACCTCGGCCGGCTGCGCCCCGACGGGAGACTGGAACACCTCGGCAGGATCGACAGCCAGGTCAAGATCCGGGGCTTCCGCATCGAGCTCGACGAGATCCGCTCCGTGCTCCTGGAGGACCCGGCCGTCGCCGCGGCGGCCGTCGTGGTGCGCCGCGACGACCCCGTCGACCCGGCCGCGGCCCGGCTCGACGCCTACGTGGTACCGGCCGACGGCATCTCCGCCGCCGACCCGCAGGGCATCCGCAAGCGCGCCGCCGGCATCCTGCCCGAGCACATGGTCCCGGCCACGGTCACGGTCCTCGACGTCCTCCCGCTGACCACCAACGGCAAACTCGATGCCGCACGGCTGCCCGCCCCGCTCCGTTCGACGGCACCCGTACGGTCCGGACCGGGACCTTCCGGGTCTTCCGGGTCCTCCGGACCGGGCGGCAAGGACGGCGGGGAGGGCGGGGACGGCGGGGGCGACACCGGTCTCACCGCGGCCCTCCTGGAGATCTGGGAGACGGTCCTCGGCACCCCGGTGGGCCTCGACGACGACTTCTTCGAACTCGGCGGGAACTCCCTGTTCGCCGTCCGCATCAGCGCCACCCTGCGCGCCCGCGGCCTGCCCTCCCTGCCGCTGCGCGACCTCTACCGGACCCCCACGATCCGGGCTCTCACCACCTCACCCTGAACGACGATCCGGCCTCCCCGAAACGCCCTCGACTCCAATCGCGTTAACATGACGAGAAATCGTCCGGTACCCCGCGCGGACTGGAACGGGAAGGCCCTCGTCGAGTGAGTACATTCCAACAGCCGGACCCGAAGGACCGCCCCGCGCGCCTCAGCGTCGGCGTTGTCGGCGCGGGCCGCGTCGGTCCCGCCCTCGCGGCGGCCCTCCAGCTCGCCGGACACCGCCCGGTGGCCGTCTCCGGCGTCTCCGACGCCTCCAGGCGGCGTGCCGCGCAGCTCCTGCCCGATGTGCCGCTGGTGTCCCCGGCACAGGTCCTGGAGCGCGCCGACCTCGTGCTGCTGACCGTCCCGGACGACGCCCTGCCCGGGCTCGTCGAGGGGCTCGCCGACACGGGGTCCGTCCGGCCCGGCCAGCTGCTGGTGCACACCTCCGGGCGGTACGGCACGCGCGTGCTCGACCCGGCGCTCAGAGCCGGCGCGCTGCCGCTCGCCCTGCACCCCGCGATGACGTTCACGGGCACCCCCGTGGACGTCCAGCGGCTCGCCGGATGCTCCTTCGGGGTCACCGCGCCCGAACAGCTGCGGCTGGCCGCCGAGGCCCTGGTGATCGAGATGGGCGGCGAGCCCGAGTGGATCGCCGAGGAGTCCCGGCCGCTCTACCACGCGGCCCTCGCGCTCGGCGCCAACCACCTGGTGACCCTGGTCGCCGAGTCGATGGAGCTGCTGCGCACCGCCGGCGTGGAAGCCCCGGACCGGATGCTGGGCCCGCTGCTCGGCGCCGCTCTGGACAACGCGCTCAGGTCGGGCGACGCGGCCCTGACCGGACCGGTCGCGCGCGGGGACGCGGGCACGGTCGCCGCGCACATCGCCGAGCTGCGCGAGCACGCCCCGGGGACCGTCGCCGGCTATCTGGCCATGGCCCGCGCGACCGCCGACCGCGCGCTCGCCCACGGACTGCTCAAGCCGGAACTCGCCGAGGACCTCCTGGGGGTACTCGCCAACGGGACGGACGGGACCCAGGGGACCGAGGGAGACACCCGATGACCACCGCCCTGCTGCGCACCGCCGACGAACTGCACACGCGGGCCCGCGCGGGCCGCCGCGCCGTCGTGATGACCATGGGCGCCCTGCACGAGGGCCACGCCACCTTGATCCGCACCGCCCGCGAGATCGCGGGCGACGGGGGCGAAGTGGTCGTGACCGTCTTCGTGAACCCCCTCCAGTTCGGCCAGGGCGAGGACCTCGACCGCTACCCGCGCACCCTCGACGCCGACCTGAAGATCGCCGAACTGGCGGGAGCGGACGTCGTGTTCGCGCCCTCGGTCGACGAGGTCTACCCCGGCGGCGAGCCCCAGGTCCGGATCTCCGCGGGACCGATGGGCGGGCGCCTGGAAGGCTCCGTGCGGCCCGGCCACTTCGACGGCATGCTCACCGTCGTCGGCAAGCTGCTGCACCTCACCCGGCCCGACGTGGCGCTCTTCGGCCAGAAGGACGCCCAGCAGCTGGCCCTGATCCGGCGCATGGCGCGCGACCTGAACTTCGGGGTGGAGATCGCCGGGGTCCCCACCGTGCGCGAGGAGGACGGGCTCGCCCTCTCCAGCCGCAACCGCTACCTCTCGGCCGAGGAGCGGCACACCGCGCTCGCCCTCTCGCAGGCCCTGTTCGCGGGCCGCGACCGGCACGCCGCACAGGAGGCGCTGCGCGCGCGGGCCCGTGAGGTGCCCGCCACACGCGCGCGTGCCGAAGCCCTCAGCGCCATAGGCGAGTCCCGGGCCGCCGCCGACGCGCACGCCGTCGCCAAGGCCGTCCCCGGCGGTCCCGCCGGGGTCCGCGCGGCCGCGCGGCTGGTCCTCGACGAGGCGGCCCGCATGCGACCGCCGCTGGTCCTGGACTATCTGGCCCTCGTCGACCCTGACGACTTCACGGAGATCCCGGACGACTTCACCGGCGAGGCGGTCCTCGCCGTCGCCGCCCGGGTCGGGACGACCCGGCTGATCGACAACATCCCCCTCACCTTCGGAGCCGCCTCGTGACCGGCAAAGGCACAGGTCCAGGTACTGCCACTCGCACCGGCATACGACTGCACGCCCCCGCCCCCGGCTGGGCCCTCACCGCGGACGTCGTGGTCGTCGGCTCCGGCGTCGCCGGACTCACCGCGGCCCTGCGCTGCGAGGCCGCCGGGCTGAGGACCGTCGTCGTCACCAAGGCCCGCCTGGACGACGGCTCGACCCGCTGGGCGCAGGGCGGCATCGCCGCGGCCCTCGGCGAGGGCGACACCCCCGAGCAGCACCTGGACGACACCCTGGTCGCGGGCGCGGGCCTGTGCGACGAGGAGGCCGTGCGCATCCTCGTCACCGAGGGCCCCGACGCCGTCCGCCGGCTCATCGCGACCGGCGCGCACTTCGACGAGTCCGCCGAGGGCCGGCTCGAACTCACCCGCGAGGGCGGCCACCACCGCCGCCGCATCGCGCACGCGGGCGGCGACGCGACGGGCGCCGAGATCTCCCGGGCCCTCGTCGAGGCGGTCCGCGCGCGTGGCCTGCGCACGGTCGAGAACGCCCTCGTCCTCGACCTCCTCACCGACGCCGACGGCCGCACCGCGGGCGTGACCCTGCACGTCATGGGAGAGGGCCAGCACGACGGAGTGGGCGCCGTGCACGCCCCCGCCGTGGTCCTCGCGACCGGCGGCATGGGCCAGGTCTACTCCGCGACCACCAACCCGTCCGTCTCCACCGGCGACGGCGTGGCCCTCGCCCTGCGCGCGGGCGCCGAGGTCTCCGACCTCGAATTCGTCCAGTTCCACCCGACCGTGCTCTTCCTCGGGCCGGACGCGGAGGGCCAGCAGCCGCTGGTCTCCGAGGCGGTACGCGGCGAGGGCGCCCACCTGGTCGACGGTGACGGCGTGCGCTTCATGGTGGGCCAGCACGAGCTGGCCGAGCTGGCGCCCCGGGACATCGTCGCCAAGGGCATCATGCGCCGCATGCAGGAGCAGGACGCCGAGCACATGTTCCTCGACGCCCGGCACTTCGGCGCCGCCATGTGGGAGCACCGCTTCCCGACGATCCTCGCCGCCTGCCGCGCCCACGGCATCGACCCGGTGACCGAGCCCGTCCCGGTCGCGCCGGCCGCGCACTACGCCTCCGGAGGCGTACGGACCGACGCGCGGGGCCGCACCACGGTCCCCGGCCTGTACGCGTGCGGCGAGGTCGCCTGCACCGGCGTCCACGGCGCCAACCGGCTCGCCTCCAACTCCCTGCTGGAGGGCCTGGTCTACGCCGAGCGCATCGCCGCCGACATCGCGGCGAGCCACGCCGAGGACGGTCTCCACGCGCGCGTGCCCGAACCCGTGCCGCACCCCGAGAAGCCCGCGCACCCGCTGCTCGCCCCCGAGGCCCGCTTCGCGATCCAGCGGATCATGACCGCGGGCGCCGGTGTGCTGCGCTCCGCCGAGTCCCTCGCGACCGCCGCCGACCAGCTCCAGCGGCTGCACACCGACGCGCGTGACGCCCTGGACGAGAACGGCAAGACCTCCGAACCCGGCGTCGACACCTGGGAGGCGACCAACCTGCTGTGCGTGGCCCGCGTCCTGGTCGCCGCCGCCCGCCTCCGCGAGGAGACCCGGGGCTGCCACTGGCGCGAGGACCACGCCGACCGGGACGACGCGCAGTGGCGCCGCCACATCGTCGTACGGCTGAATCCCGACCGGACCCTCGCCGTGCGCACCACCGATACCGCAGACTTCCCCCCGACGTCCGGGCAGCCCCTCCCGGCGCCCCAGTCCCGTCCCCAGGAGCAGTGACCGAAGTGAGCACCCACGACCTTCCCCTCGTCCAGAGCGGCGGCTGCGGCGACGGCTGCGGCTGCGGCGCCGACACGGACGAGGCGTACATGGAGTGCGGTCTCGATCCCGCTCTCGCCCAGCTCCTCGCCGACGCCGGTCTCGACCCCCTCGAGGTCGAGGACATCGCGAACGTGGCGATCCAGGAGGACCTCGACCACGGTGTGGACGTGACGACGGTCGCGACCATCCCCGAGGACGCCGTCTCCACCGCCGACTTCACCGCCCGGGACGCGGGCGTCGTCGCGGGTCTGCGGGTCGCCGAGGCCGTCCTCTCCGTGGTCTGCACCGACGAGTTCGAGGTCGAGCGGCACGTGGAGGACGGCGACCGCGTCGAGGCCGGCCAGAAGCTGCTGAGCGTCACCACGCGCACCCGCGACCTGCTGACCGCCGAGCGCAGCGCGCTGAACCTCCTGTGCCGGCTGTCCGGCATCGCGACGGCCACGCGCGCGTGGGCGGACGCCCTGGAGGGCACCGAGGCCCGTGTCCGGGACACCCGCAAGACGACGCCGGGCCTGCGCTCGCTGGAGAAGTTCGCGGTGCGCTGCGGCGGCGGCGTCAACCACCGCATGTCGCTCTCCGACGCCGCGCTGGTCAAGGACAACCACGTCGTCGCCGCCGGCGGCGTGGCACAGGCCTTCAAGGCCGTACGGGAGATGTTCCCGGAGGTCCCGGTCGAGGTCGAGGTCGACACCCTGCACCAGCTGCGCGAGGTCGTCGACGCGGGCGCCGACCTGATCCTTCTGGACAACTTCACGCCCGTCGAGTGCGAGGAGGCGGTGGCCGTCGTCGAGGGCCGGGCCCTTCTGGAGGCGTCCGGGCGGCTCGTCCTCGACAACGCCGCGGCGTACGCGCGGACGGGCGTCGACTTCCTGGCCGTGGGCGCGCTCACGCACTCCGCACCGATCCTGGACATCGGCCTCGACCTGCGAGCGGCGGAGTAACCCCGGCCATGCTGCTGACCATCGACGTAGGCAACACCCACACGGTCCTCGGCCTCTTCGACGGGGAGGAGATCGTCGAGCACTGGCGCATCTCCACCGACGCGCGCCGCACCGCCGACGAGCTCGCCGTGCTCCTCCAGGGACTCATGGGCATGCACCCGCTGCTCGGCGAGGAGCTCGGCGACGGCATCGACGGCATCGCGATCTGCGCGACCGTACCGTCCGTGCTGCACGAGCTGCGCGAGGTGACGCGGCGCTACTACGGCGATGTCCCCGCCGTCCTCGTCGAGCCCGGCGTCAAGACGGGCGTGCCGATCCTCACGGACAACCCCAAGGAGGTCGGCGCCGACCGGATCATCAACGCCGTGGCGGCCGTCGAGCTCTACGGGGGACCGGCGATCGTCGTCGACTTCGGCACCGCGACCACCTTCGACGCGGTCAGCGCGCGGGGCGAGTACGTCGGCGGTGTCATCGCTCCCGGCATCGAGATCTCCGTCGAGGCGCTCGGCGTCAAGGGCGCGCAGCTGCGGAAGATCGAGGTGGCCCGGCCGCGCGCGGTGATCGGCAAGAACACCGTCGAGGCGATGCAGTCCGGCATCATCTACGGGTTCGCCGGCCAGGTCGACGGAGTCGTGACCCGTATGGCGCGTGAGCTCGCCGACGACCCCGAGGACGTCACCGTGATCGCCACGGGCGGGCTGGCTCCCATGGTCCTCGGCGAGTCCTCGGTGATCGACGAGCACGAGCCGTGGCTGACGCTGATCGGGCTGCGCCTGGTGTACGAGCGGAACGTCTCGCGGATGTGAGCTCCCGGAGCGCACCCCGAGGACCGGCGCCGTCCGCGCCCCTCGGAGTGCGCGCCGACGGGCGGTGCGTGAGCGCTTCCCGACGGGCGGGCGTCACGCGGCTTCCCGACGGGCGGCGCGGTATCGCGTCCCTCGGACCGTGCGCCCGCTGTGCGGCACCCACACGCGTTCCGCGCACCGGGGCCGAAGCGTCTCGCCCCTGTGCGCTTTCCGGGGCCGAAGCGCTTCGCCCGGTGCGCTTCCCGTGTCGTGAGCGGCACGTTCGCGAGGCTCTTCGCGCCGACTCCGGCGGGGAGAGCCTCGATCCGCTTCCGGGATCCGCTCCCGGGTTCCGCTTCCGCGATCCGCTTCCGAACTGCTCCGGCGTCCGCGAGAACATGACGCGCCACATTTTGACCGCTATGCGGATTTTGTCTGATTAGCGCGTATCGTCGCCGCATGCCCACGCCCTACGGATCCCACGGCGGTATGGCGTTCGGTGCGGAGGAGCTGCGTGTGCTCCGCCGTGCCCTCGCCCTCGCCCTGCACCCCAGTCCCGCCTCGGCCGAGGACGTCCAGGACTGCCTCCGCCTCGCCGAGTCCGTCGACGACGCGGCCCGCGAGGGAGCCAGGCTCCGGGCCTTCCTGGTGGCCGACCTGGCCCGCTACCGGGCCGCGCTGCCGGGCACCGCTGCCGGCTACCTCGTCCTCCTGGAGGAGGTCCTCGCGGCCGGCTACCGGCCGAACCCCGACGACCTCGCCGCGCTCCGCGCGCTGCGCGGCAACCCCACCGCGGCGGCCCTCCTGGACCGCTGCCGGGTCCTCGCCGAGCAGGACGTGCGCGCCCGTCTCGCGGGACGCTCGGTCCCCTCGGCCCCCTTGGTGCCGTCGTCCCGCACCCGGCTGCTGGCCCTGCCCGGGGGCCGGGCCGCCGACGAACCCGAGAAGAAGTCCGAGCCGAAGCCGCAGTCCCAGCCGCCCCACCCGGACCGGCCCATCCCCACCCCGGGCGAGGTCTTCCCGCCGAGGCGCAAGCCCGGGCCGCCTCCGGCGAACCCCCCGCAGCAGCTCGCGGCGGGCTAGCTACCCTGGGGGCATGGACTATGTCTCCGCGCTCGTGCCCCCCGTCGTGATGGCCGTGTTCTTCATCGGGCTCATCGTGACGATCGTGAAGAGCCAGGGCGGCGCCAACAAGGCCAAGGAGGACGCGGTCGTCGACGCCGCCCTCGCGCGCGTGGAAGGCGCCCACCAGGCCTCGGGCCCCAAGGACGCCGGGGC
Organism: Streptomyces sp. NPDC060027; assembly: GCF_042737005.1. Lineage (NCBI taxonomy): Bacteria > Bacillati > Actinomycetota > Actinomycetes > Kitasatosporales > Streptomycetaceae > Streptomyces > Streptomyces sp. NPDC060027. The sequence continues at coordinate 5,522 of NZ_JBHWVI010000004.1, read as the reverse complement.
CTGAGCCCAGGGCGGCCCCGCGCGGAGTCCCGACCGCGCCCCCTTCGGCGTACGGCCGCCCCGAACTCTCGGGCGTACGGTCGCCCCGGCCCGACCGCGCTCCCACCGGCGTACGACTCACACGTTTCATGCGTTTCATACGTTCTTCGAGTCGTACGCCCTTTTTGTTGGTCATCTCCCACTATTGTTCTGAGCTGTGCCTCGCCCATTGGGAGAACTCGAAGACGCGGTCATGACGCGGGTGTGGAAGTGGAACCGCCCGGTGACCGTTCGGGAAGTCCTGGAAGACCTTCAACAGGAACGGTCCATCGCGTACACCACGGTGATGACCGTTTTGGACAATCTCCATCAGAAGGGCTGGGTCCGTCGCGAGGCGGAAGGCCGGGCCTATCGATATGAGGCGGTCTCCACTCGTGCCGCCTACTCGGCGGCGCTGATGAACGACGCCTGGTCGCAGAGCGACAACCCGGCAGCCGCTCTCGTCGCCTTCTTCGGGATGATGAGCGAGGAACAGCGGGTCGCGCTCAGGGATGCCGTGCGCATGGTGCAAGGGCCCGAACCACAGGCTTCCGAACCCGTCGAAAGGCCACCGGAGCCCCAGCGCTCCGAGGAGAACCCCGCCGGGGACGGGGACGGCTCAGAGCGATAGCGTCCGCTCATGCCAGCAGAGCATCCCGCAGAGGTTCCAGCAGAGCTTCCGGCACAGCATCCCGAAGTCACCGCAAAAGCCATCACCGTCCGGCGGGCCAGGACCAGCGATGTCGCGGCCGTACGCGGACTCCTCGACGCGAACGTGCGCCGCCGTATCCTGCTCGACAAAGCCACGGTCACCCTTTACGAGGACATCCAGGAGTTCTGGGTCGCGGAACGCGACGACAACGCCGAGGTGGTCGGCTGCGGTGCGCTCCACGTGATGTGGGAAGACCTCGCGGAAGTCCGCACTCTCGCGGTGAACCCCGTGGTCAAGGGCCTCGGCGTCGGTCATCAGTTGCTGGAGAAGTTGCTGCAGACCGCTCGCTGGCTCGGCGTTCGGCGGGTTTTCTGTCTGACCTTCGAAGTCGGCTTCTTCGCGAAGCACGGCTTCGTGGAGATCGGCGAGACACCCGTCGACACCGATGTCTACGCCGAGCTCCTGCGTTCCTATGACGAGGGCGTGGCGGAGTTCCTCGGTCTCGAACGAGTGAAACCGAACACCTTGGGCAACAGCCGGATGCTTCTGCATCTGTGATCGCCACCGGCTATTCCGTCGGAGTGCGCTGCCCACGTTCCCTATGTCCGAAACGCGCACGTTTCCGGGCGGGCAGTGGTCACTGAGTCTCTGCCAGGGGTTTGTGTTTTTCCAGCAAAAGCGGTTTGCTTTCCGACGTACTGCAGTACTGCATATAACAAGGGACGGCGAAACGGCGGACGCCGCGGGCCCTCCTTGCCCTGAAGTTATCGATGAAAGGAAATCCGGTGGCACAGAAGGTTCAGGTCCTTCTTGTCGACGACCTCGACGGTGGCGAGGCGGACGAGACCGTGACGTTCGCGTTGGACGGCAAGACGTACGAAATCGATCTCACGACCGCCAATGCGGACAAGCTCCGTGGCCTTCTCGAGCCCTACGTGAAGGGTGGTCGTCGTACCGGAGGCCGTGCTTCGGGCGGACGCGGAAAGGCCCGTGTCGCTTCCGGCGGCAGCCAGGACACCGCGCAGATCCGTGCCTGGGCGAAGGAGAACGGCTACGAGGTCAACGACCGCGGCCGAGTTCCCGCGTCCATTCGTGAGGCTTACGAGAAGGCCAACGGCTGAGCGCAGGCGCGCCGCAGCCTTACCCGATGGCACTGCGTCGCCATCGTCTGCACGAGTCGTACGAGATCGGGGGCGCCCCCACCGCCCCCGCCGACGGCCCCGCCGCCCAGCGCCGACAGCGTCGGCAATGCCGGCTCCACCGCGCAGCCGGGCTCCGGGGGCCGCAGCCAGCGGGCGGCCCCTCGCGGGCCCCTCTGTGTTTCCGGACCGGCCGCCGGCCGGTCCCCGGGACGGGCTTGCGGGTGGTCCTCTGTCCCGGCCTCTGTCCCGGCCTCTGTCCCGGCCTCTGTCCCGGCCTCCGGTCCGGTCGGCAGCGGAGCGCGGGGATCCGGTGACATCGGAGCCCCGAAGCCCGGGACGCCGGGATCCGGCGGCGGGGGAGCCTCGATGCTTCCGCCCGCGCCGATCGCCGTGAGATCCAGCGCGAGAGCGCCCCATTCCAGCCAGTCGAGCAGCCCCGGCAGCTCCTCCGCGCTCCCCGCGGCCACCAGCAACAGCATCCGCTCCCCGTGCAACGCCACCGGAGACGCGGGTCCCAGATGCCGCAGCGCCGCGTATCCGGCCTCCGCCGGCGCCTCCAGGACGTCGAAGCGCAGCCCCGTGACGAGCCGTACCGGCGACCCGGGCACTGCCGCCCAGCCCAGTTCGTTCTCGTACCACTGATGCACCGGATCGACCGGATCTCCCGGATCGAACGGCCGGCGGGGGAGAGGGAGGGCGGGAACCATGCAAGGAGCAACCGCCGGAAGAGCCCCGGAGTTACGCTGGGCGTTTCCGTGAACGCACAGAGTTCCTGGAAAATGGGCGTGCGAGGGCCTTCGGCCGGGCAAGAGTGTTCGCCCGTAGCGGAGGGAACCGGTGCGCGCGGCATGGACTGTCGGTGCGTACGGGTAAGACATCCCTAGTGGGAGGGGCGACACGCACGGCTCGGGCATCTCACGTTCGCCATCGGCGTACAGCGGGAGAGGGTATCTGCCTGGCCTGCGGGAACATCGTCTCGCACCATCAGGTTGGAGCAGATGTCGGCGTTCGGGGTCTGGAGGCCAAGGACGGTGTCGGCAGTTGGAATGAGCGGTCCCCGCTTGCGGGACTAAGCTGCGGAAGGACAGGGAGGGGAGCGTCCCCTTACTGCCTGACCGCTCTGAGGAGCGATTAACGATGTTCGAGAGGTTCACCGACCGCGCGCGGCGGGTTGTCGTCCTGGCTCAGGAAGAAGCCCGGATGCTCAACCACAACTACATCGGCACCGAGCACATCCTCCTGGGCCTGATCCACGAGGGTGAGGGTGTCGCCGCTAAGGCCCTGGAGAGCCTCGGGATTTCGCTCGAGGCGGTCCGCCAGCAGGTGGAGGAGATCATCGGTCAGGGCCAGCAGGCCCCGTCCGGCCACATCCCCTTCACCCCCCGTGCCAAGAAGGTCCTGGAGCTGTCGCTCCGCGAGGCCCTTCAGCTGGGCCACAACTACATCGGCACGGAGCACATCCTGCTCGGCCTGATCCGTGAGGGCGAGGGCGTCGCCGCCCAGGTCCTGGTCAAGCTGGGCGCAGACCTCAACCGGGTGCGGCAGCAGGTGATCCAGCTGCTCTCCGGCTACCAGGGCAAGGAGACCGCCGGCGCCAGTGGCGGTCCTGCCGAGGGCACTCCCTCCACGTCCCTGGTCCTCGACCAGTTCGGCCGGAACCTCACCCAGGCCGCTCGTGAGTCCAAGCTCGACCCGGTCATCGGGCGCGAGAAGGAGATCGAGCGGGTCATGCAGGTGCTGTCCCGCCGCACGAAGAACAACCCGGTGCTGATCGGTGAGCCCGGCGTCGGCAAGACCGCCGTCGTCGAGGGCCTCGCCCAGGCCATCGTCAAGGGCGAGGTGCCCGAGACCCTCAAGGACAAGCACCTCTACACCCTCGACCTCGGCGCGCTGGTCGCCGGCTCCCGCTACCGCGGTGACTTCGAGGAGCGCCTGAAGAAGGTCCTCAAGGAGATCCGCACCCGCGGCGACATCATCCTGTTCATCGACGAGCTCCACACGCTCGTCGGTGCGGGTGCCGCCGAGGGCGCCATCGACGCCGCTTCGATCCTGAAGCCGATGCTGGCCCGCGGTGAGCTGCAGACCATCGGTGCCACCACGCTGGACGAGTACCGCAAGCACCTCGAGAAGGACGCGGCCCTCGAGCGCCGCTTCCAGCCGATCCAGGTGGCGGAGCCTTCCCTCCCCCACACGATCGAGATCCTCAAGGGTCTGCGCGACCGGTACGAGGCCCACCACCGTGTCTCCATCACGGACGAGGCCCTGGTGCAGGCGGCGACGCTCGCCGACCGGTACATCTCGGACCGCTTCCTCCCCGACAAGGCGATCGACCTGATCGACGAGGCGGGCTCCCGGATGCGCATCCGTCGGATGACCGCACCGCCGGACCTCCGCGAGTTCGACGAGAAGATCGCGGGCGTGCGCCGCGACAAGGAGTCGGCCATCGACTCCCAGGACTTCGAGAAGGCGGCCTCTCTCCGCGACAAGGAGAAGCAGCTGCTGGCGGCGAAGGCCAAGCGCGAGAAGGAGTGGAAGGCCGGCGACATGGACGTCGTGGCCGAGGTCGACGGCGAGCTCATCGCCGAGGTCCTGGCCACCGCCACCGGCATCCCGGTCTTCAAGCTGACCGAGGAGGAGTCCTCGCGTCTGCTGCGCATGGAGGACGAGCTCCACAAGCGGGTCATCGGCCAGAAGGACGCCATCAAGGCGCTCTCGCAGGCGATCCGCCGTACGCGAGCGGGTCTGAAGGACCCGAAGCGTCCCGGTGGTTCCTTCATCTTCGCCGGCCCCTCGGGTGTCGGTAAGACGGAGCTGTCGAAGACCCTCGCGGAGTTCCTCTTCGGTGACGAGGACGCGCTGATCTCCCTCGACATGTCGGAGTTCAGCGAGAAGCACACGGTCTCGCGTCTCTTCGGTTCGCCCCCCGGCTACGTGGGCTACGAAGAGGGCGGTCAGCTGACCGAGAAGGTCCGCCGCAAGCCGTTCTCCGTCGTCCTCTTCGACGAGGTCGAGAAGGCCCACCCGGACATCTTCAACTCGCTGCTGCAGATCCTGGAGGACGGTCGCCTGACCGACTCCCAGGGCCGGGTCGTGGACTTCAAGAACACGGTCATCATCATGACGACCAACCTCGGCACCCGGGACATCTCCAAGGGCTTCAACCTCGGCTTCGCGGCCGTGGGCGACGTCAAGTCCAACTACGACCGGATGAAGGCCAAGGTCAACGAGGAGCTGAAGCAGCACTTCCGCCCCGAGTTCCTGAACCGTGTCGACGACACGGTGGTCTTCCACCAGCTGACCGAGGAAGACATCATCCAGATCGTCGACCTCATGGTCGCGAAGGTGGACGAGCGTTTGAAGGACCGGGACATGGGCATCGAACTGAGCCCGAGCGCCAAGTCCCTCCTCGCGAAGAAGGGCTACGACCCCGTCCTGGGCGCCCGGCCGCTGCGCCGGACCATCCAGCGCGAGATCGAGGACATCCTCTCCGAGAAGATCCTCTTCGGCGAGCTCCGTCCCGGCCACATCGTGGTCGTCGACACGGAGGGCGAGGGCGAGACCAAGGCCTTCACCTTCCGCGGTGAGGAGAAGTCGGCGCTGCCCGACGTCCCGCCGATCGAGCAGGCCGCCGGCGGTGCCGGTCCCAACCTGAGCAAGGAGGCGTGACCTCCGGGTCCGCCTGAAAAGGGGCTGCCCCGGGACTTCGGTCC